>CAMJAO010000019.1 GCA_946403615.1 uncultured Prevotellaceae bacterium | reverse complement strand
CACATACCACGAGAGGTTGACTTTTGAAGAGTTCATTGGCTTTTTTAAGCCACTCTTCAGGTAAATATAACTCATACCTGTATTCAAAAGGTTTGAGTTTCTCATTTGGATCTGCCTGAATCTTTATTATTTGCTCATTGCGATCCAATTCAATGAGCCAAGGACCTATAATTTTAAGCCTTAAGGGCTTTACAAGGGTCCTTCCAATTGGGAGATATTTTTTCATTTTTGTTTTTTTAAATAATAATCAGGTCTTGCTCCCAAATCAGGGTCATCTAAAATGATTTCCCCTCTGAAAGTTTTTTCAAAAGTTAACTCACTCTCATTCTCTTCTAAAAAGAACACAACAAACCCGTCCAAGTTGCGGAGGTGGGATTCGAACTCCACCACTAAGGTTATGAGCCTTGTATACGACCAATACACTGCCTCTGCGATATATATCTTTTCTTACATTACACCATCCTACGATTTGCAAAATTTGTAGTAACTTCTCTCACATTTTGTGAGTGTGTCCTTCAGAAAAGATCGGGAACTACAATATGTAGGACTAGAAACGACAACTAAAATAAGAACAAGAACCTGGGCTAGGATGCGAAACCAAGAACAAAGACCTTTCAAAATGAAATTTTTTCTCCCTAGTCCAGACAGTCCGTATACGCTTCCGCATATACTAGACAAGTTGTTTTAAAATAATTAATACTGTCATTCTTAATATATCTACATATTGCAGTTCTTAAAAGGAGTTTTGGCAAAATAGCCTCAGACCTCCTTAACCTAAGTTACTGATCTCATTATAGACATCCTTGAGCGAATCAGGGATAACTATTTTAAGAGCAGCAATTCTTTCCAATTCTTTTTCTCTGAATTGGTCTGTTTTGTTATAGAATTCTCTATTTTGAAAAACATATTCTTCATGGAGTCTTCTGTTTTCAGCAATAATATTTGACTGTTCAGTAAGATTACGGCGTTTATCTGCTGCGATAGCCATTTCACACTCATGCTTTAACTTATTGAGTTCTGCTTGTAAAGCACGATGCTTCTTTTGTAGAGCAAAGTAGGTATCTTCAACTTGTCCAACTGATACAGTAGGAGTATAACTATGTAAAAGAGTATCTCTACCGCCACCAGATATTTCATTAGGTTTGTTGATTACTTCAAACAACCTTTTTCTTGAACGTGCCAACCATCCATCAGGATGAATAGCTTGTCCTATTACCGCACATTCTGTCTCAAGTTCCAGATAGTGGTTTCTTTCTTTTACATTTTTACTTGCCCAGTATTCTTCTTCTGTCATTACAGGAGCAGCATCCTCTTTATACTCCGGCTCTTCTGGAACTTTAATACCCAAACGTTCTGCTATATCTTTGATATACATATCCTCCGTTTCACTTTTTAAAGTCTCTTTAGCTTTAATAGCTTCTCTGAGCCAGGCAATCAAAGATTTTAATCTGGCAATCTTCTTGAGTTTCTCAGCTACACTGTCTAAGAAATCACTGTCAACACCTTTACGAAGTTGTTTAGATTCTTCAGAAGAAATGAGAGACACCGTAGTGGTGTAGAATATCGTACTGGCAAGTTCGTTTTCAAGCTCTTTGTAAGCTTCTTTTGCAAGATTTGCAATATGATTGGCTGATGTTGAGGTCAAGCCTTGTTCTTTAAAAAATACTACTTGTTTTTCCATGTTTATTTTTTTAAATAGATATGCTGTCTCTCCAAGCTGTCACCTGTTTGGGAGGTTAGGTTTCCTTATATAAACTTAAAATGGTTCTGTTACTTTTAACTGTAATAGTTACAAATCCATGAGAGTAAGTTTTGGAGTCATGAACGAGTCACAACTGCCAAAACTATTGATCCAATAAATTTTATGATGACGTCCACGTCATTTTGGCTATTCAATAAGTCAATGAGCGATTGCGGATGCAAAAGTATAAACCTACTGCGCAATCTATTTGCGTAGTAAAAAGTTTTTTACAAGAAAATGCATTTTTTCTCAAAAAAGGCGGGAAAATCTACGTTAAATCATGGAAAATATCTATATTTGCAACATCATATACGACAATCATCCACATATTAAAACTTTTCTGACCATGACCACCATTTCATCAATGAAAAAAACACTGGCGGCGTTTTTGTTCTTGGCTGCAATCTCAGTCAACTGCCTTGCCGGCAATAGCGACACGTATAAAACCATCGCTTACCAAGTGGAGCAACCTGGGGCCACTTCTGATGTGTCTGTAGTTTTCCCCGTAGATGTGCGCGAGCCAGTCCGCACAGCTGTCATTGATTATATCTTCGAAATGTTGAGGGCGTATAAGGGCGACGCGCTGCCCGGCACCCCGAAGCCGAAAAACTGTAATGAGGCGACGTTCAAATCCCTCCTCAGCCAATTTGCCGAGTCATCGGCTTCATGGTATGGAGAGTCACAGCAGGAATATGCGGCATCGTTGGCAAAAGAAGGCGAGACCTACGATGTGGCATGGTATATCAACATCAATATTCGTAAAGCGGCGGAGACACCCCAATATGTCAGTTATGTCAGCTACTGCGGCGAATTTCAGGGAGGGGCGCACGATGAACGCTCTTTCGATGCCGTCACCATACGAAAGTCTGACGGCAAACGCATCAAGGACATTTTCCGCGAAGGAGTTGATGCGCAGATGCAGCCGCTGCTATGGAAATACCTCCTCGCAGAATATGATTCTGAGGAGGACAAACAAGAATACCGTAAAGCGATTTTGGACTACCTTGACTATCAGAATGTCGATATCCTCCTCTTACCTTCCGACTCATATATTGCCCCCGACGGCATACACCTCGTTTACCAATACTATGAGATCTGTCCTTGGGCGATGGGTGCACCAGATGTCGTCATTCCAATAAGTGAAGCCTTGCCTTATCTCACCAAAGAGGCCGCCCAACTGGTGAAAAACGTCAAGACGAGAAGATAGTTTTTGAGGCTCTAGGTTATAAAGTCGTTAAGGTCTTAAAGGTCCTTAACGACTTTATGGTTTTTATTCCACTTAATTCGTTATATTCGTCAAATCCGTTGTTCTTTGGCGCTTCGTTAAATTCGTGTAATTCGTAGTCTTTAAAGGTTTGGTGTTTAGTGTGGAGGGTTTAGTGTTTAGTGTGGAGGGCTTGGTGTTCATATAACGCCCCTCGCCCTTTGGAGAGGGGTTGGGGGTGAGGCTTTTTTTTACACAATCGGCAGTGCTACGCCCATGATTTTCTGATAGACGTCGAGGGCGTAGATGTCGGTCATGCCGCTGATGTAGTCGATGACGGCCATGAGGCGTGTCTCAAGGTCGGGGTCGTCGATATGGTACTGGCTGCTGACGCGCCCGATGAGTTGCTGTGAGTAAAAACGGTCAGGTGTGAGCACCGCCTCGACCATATGGCTCATGAGCGTCTCCATGATTTTATAACCCGACAATTCCACATCGAGCACAGGCTTGCTGTTGTAGATTTTCTTTTTTGAAACTTTCTTACAAACTTCATATGCGTCGCGGGCTTTTTCGCTGATGTGCTTGATAAGACTGCCTTGGAAAGTGCCGTTGAGGATTTCCTCCTCATGGTCGATGAACGCTTTGGCACATTCATACTCTAACAGGCCAATGACACGCGCCCGCATGTAATTCACTTTCTCATTGTTGTCTGTCACCCCTTCTTCCGCAATGCGGTCGACCATCTGTTGCTGTGTCTTTTCGTCGAAAAATCCTGACAATAATTGTCGGGTCTCTTCGTATGACAACAGACGCAGCTTGTGGGCATCTTCGATGTCCATGATCTCATAGCAGATGTCATCGGCGGCTTCCACGAGATAGACCAGCGGATGGCGGGCGCAGCACAGCGGTTGTCCCTCTTCGGAGAGCCGCAGCAGACCCAGTTCATCGGCAATTCGCTCGTAATAAGCCTGTTCGGTAGAGAAAAAGCCGAACTTCCCGTGTTCGCCGGCCAATGCCGATGCAAAGGGATATTTCACAATTGACGCCAACATGGAGTAGGTGAGCACGAATCCGCCCGGACGACGGCCTTTGAACTGGTGTGTGAGCAATCGGAAGGCATTGGCGTTGCCCTCGAAGTGCGTCACATCGTTCCAGAAAGCCTCGCTCGTCTGGTGTTGCAGCGGCTGGCCTTTTCCTTCACTGAAGAACGTCTGTATCGCCTTCTCGCCGGAATGTCCGAAGGGTGGGTTGCCCATGTCGTGTGCCAGACATGCTGTCGACACGATGGTGCCTATCTCCTCGAACAATGTGCCTTTCAGATGCGGATGGCGTTGACAGAGCGCATGTGCCACGTCGTTTCCGAGAGACATGCCCACACTGGCCACCTCCAGACTGTGTGTCAGTCGGTTATGTACGAAGATGCTGCCCGGCAGGGGAAAAACCTGCGTCTTGTTTTGCATGCGTCTGAACGGCGCTGAGAAAATCAGGCGGTCGTAATCGCGCTTAAACTCCGAGCGGTCGTCATGGCGCAAAGGGTGGCGGTATTCTTGTCCCAGCCGTTTGTTGGATATCAGTTGAAGCCAATCCATAGTTTTGGTTATTTGGTCGTTTGGTCGTTTGGGGAGTTGGTCGTTTGGTCGTTTGGGGATTTGGGCGTTTGGTCGTTTGGGGTTATTGTGCATGCCGTCGTGCCACGATGGCACACTCAACGAACATTAGTCCTCCAATAGTTGAGTAATCTCTTGCCTCTTGCTTCTTGCCTCTTGCTTCTTGCCTCTTGAGAGGGGGGCTTTTACTATGCTTTTCCCTGTCTGAGTTGCAAAAGTAATCTAAATTTGGTAAAAAACGTTCATTTAGCGAATGGAAAATGCCGTAAAATGATTATTTCTCTTTATTTTTGCACAAAATTTATTTTATTGCATTAAAAGCGACCCCAATCAGTCATGATACAGATAAAAGTTGTCAACAAGGGACATCAGCCCCTGCCCCAATATGCCACCGCACAAAGTGCCGGTATGGATTTGCGTGCCAATCTCTCTGAACCGGTCGTGCTCCGTCCGTTGGAGCACCGTCTCATCCCCACAGGACTGCATATCGCCCTGCCCCCGGGATATGAGGCTCAGGTGCGGCCGCGCAGCGGTTTGGCACTGAAGCATGGTATCAGCGTGCTCAACAGCCCAGGCACCATCGATGCCGACTATCGTGGAGAGGTGGGGGTGCTGTTGGTGAATTTCTCCGACCGCGATTTCGTGGTCAACGACGGTGAGCGCATCGCCCAGATGGTCATTGCCCGTCACGAGCAGGGAGAGTGGATTGAAGCCGTCGAACTGGATGCCACGGAGCGTGGCGAGGGCGGTTACGGACACACCGGAGTCAAATAACACCCAAAATGAAATATCGCTATCTGCTCATAGTCATGATGGCCGTCGTCGGATGGATGACGGTTGCATTGTCTGTTGCTGCCCAGAAGAAAGGGACGGCTCTGGCATCGGATGCCGGTGGCAAGCAGACCACACTGTCGGCCAATGACCAGCGGCGCTATGAGTATTTCTTCTTGGAGGCCGTCCGCGAACAAGAGCGGGGCAATTATTCCAATGCATTCAGTCTTTTGCAGCATTGTCGCGACATCAATCCCGATGCCGCCGAGGTCTATTTCGCCCTCTCGTCGTATTATGTCGAGATGGAGAACGACACGATGATGATACAATGCATGGAGCGTGCCTCAGCACTCGCACCCGATAATGACAACTATCTGGAGCGTTTGGGCCAGACCTATCTGAAAATCCGCGATTACGACAAAGCCGTAGATGTGTATGAGCAACTGGCATCTCACAACCGCCACCGCACGGATGTGCTCGAGGTGTTGCAACAGTTGTATCATTTCAGAAAAGATTACGACAACCTCATCTCCACGCTCGACCGGATAGAGATCATCGAGGGCAATTCCGAGGAGACGGCGCTCGCCAAGATGCAGATTTATGCCATGCAGGGCAAGAAAAACGAGGAGTATAAGGTACTGCGCGACTTGGTGAAGAAACATCCGTACGACCTGAATTACCGTGTCATGACCGGCAATTGGCTGTTGCAGAACGACCGTGCGAAAGAAGCGCTCAATGAATACCGCTATGTGCTGAAGCAGGAACCCGACAATCAGGCCGTGCAGTTCTCCCTGCTCGATTATTACAAAGCGCAGGGACAAGAGAAAGCCGCTCTGCAGTTGCGAGACCATCTGCTCATGAGCGACAAGACCGACACTGAAAACAAAGTGCTGCTCATCCGTCAACTTATCAACGAGAATGAACAGGCGGGTGGCGACAGCACCGAAGTGTTGAGGTTGTTCGATCGCTTGTTGCAGCAGCCAAAGCCCGACGCTGATATTGCTGAGTTGCGTGCCGCCTACATGGACTTGAAGAAAATGCCGGCCGATAGTATCAATGCCGCTCTGGAGCGTGTGTTGCAGATTGCGCCCGACAACGCCGGGGCACGCCTGCATCTGATACAGTCTGTTTGGCGCACGGAGGATTATGATGCCGTCATACGTCTGTGCCGCCCCGCGTTGGAGTACAATCCCGATGAGATGGCCTTTTATTATTACCTCGGACTGGCACATTACCAGAAAGATGAGCGCGACGAGGCACTTGACGCCTTCCGCCGTGGAGTGGGGCAGATCAACTCGGAAAGCAACCGCGACATAGTGGCCGACTTTTATTCCATCATGGGCGATATCCTCCACCAGAAAGGGCTCGACCAAGAGGCCTTTGCGGCATACGACAGTTGCCTGCACTGGAATCCGGACAATATCCCTTGTCTGAACAATTATGCCTATTACCTGAGTGAACGCGGACAAGACCTGGCGAAAGCCGAGCAGATGAGTTTCCGGACCATCAAGGCGCAACCCGACAACGGCACCTATCTTGACACTTACGCATGGATTCTGTTCATGCAGGGGCGTTACGAAGAGGCGCAAATATACATCGATCAGGCACTCAAAAATGACAAAGACCCCGGTGGGGTGGTCATCGAACATGCCGGCGACATCTACGCCAACCTCGGCGAAATGGACCGTGCCATGGACTATTGGCAGCGTGCCATCAAAGAGGGAGGCGGCTCCGACTTGCTCGAAGAGAAAGTCAAACAGAAAAAGTATCTCAAATAGAGTTGGAGGTCAAAAACCGTTATCCTGCTAATCACGTCTAGTGGAGATTAGGGATGGGGTTTCCCTCCGCCTCAAAATAATAGCTTATGAAAAAAATACTTTCCATATCATTGTTCGTGGCGGCGGCTTTGCTGCTGAATGCTTGTGCATCCAAACGCAAGGTGGTCGGCCCCGGACAGACAACGACCATCAGTGGACAACAAGGCTCCAACACACTTGATGCCGCACAAAAACTCAATGTCGTAAGAGCGACAGCCGATCAGGCTGTGTATCAGCGCAATATCGTCGCGAAAATAGATTTCTCCGTCAATACCGGCAAGAAAAACATCTCGCTCGACGGACAGTTGCGTATGCGCCGCGACGAGGTGATTCGCCTGCAGATTGCGCCGCTCGGGCTGGTTGAGGTGGCACGCATCGAGTTCACACCCGACTATGTGCTCTTGATGGACCGTGTGCACAAAAACTATGTCAAAGGCGGTTACGATGAGGTGGGCTTCCTGCGCGCAAACGGATTGAATTTCTATTCGCTGCAAGCACTTTTCTGGAACCAACTGTTCAAGCCAGGGTCGAACAAGATAGGCGAGGCGGAATATGGGCAGTACGATGTGGATATGTCGTCTGCATGCCGCATCCTGCTTCGCCAGGACAAGATGGATTACGCCTGGACAGTGACCTCCGGCAACAACGCGGGGCGTATCCAGCAAGTGTCGGCGGTGTTTCATGACCCCAAAAATGGTGATTCCACATTGGAATGGAATTACGGCAACTTCAAGTCGATGGGGTCAAAATATTTTCCATACGATCATCGTGCGACTTTGACCACCAATGCCTTGAAAGGAAAGAAGACCGTCACGGTGGGCATGGAAATCAATAAAATCACAGACGATGCCAACTGGGAGACGCAGACCAGTGTTTCGAAAAAATACAAGAAAGTGTCGGCAGAGGACATTCTGGATCAAATAACGGGTATGTGATCATGAAGAAAATCGGTTTACTCATATTGCTCATGATGGTGTTCGCTTTAGGGGCGAATGCCCAACAACGCCGTGGTGGAAAGGCGAAAGCGAAGACACAGACCACCGCCAAGAAAACAACTCCGCAAAAAGGAAAGAAAGGAAAAGGTAAAGGAAAGACCGCTGATTACACCAACGAGGAAATCCGCGGACTGAAAAACCAGCAATCGCAGATACAAAAGGAAATCAAGAATCAGCAGGGTAAACTCAATGCCAATAAGGCCGATGTGCAAAAACGGCTGCAAAACTTGGCTGAGATTAACGGCGAGATAGACAACAAACAGCGCGATATAGAAGGGTTTGAGGAGGAAATCACAGACCTCAACGGCAAAATCAAACTCTTGGAGGCGCAGGTGTCGAGTCTGCAGAAGCAACTCGATGAGCGCAAGCAGAAATATGTGAAATCCATGCGCTATCTGGCGCGACATAGGGCCATACAAGACAAACTGATGTTCGTGTTTAGCGCCCACAATCTCACCCAGGCCTACCGTCGGCTGCGATTTGTGCGCGATTATGCCAAATACCAGCGTACACAGGGTGAGTTGATTAAGCAGAAACAGGCTGAGATTGACAAGAAGAAAGACCAGTTGCGGGTAGCCCGTAATGACAAGAATGTGTTGCTGAAGAAAGGGAAAGACGCGCAGCGTGATTTGCAGTCGAAACAGGAAGAGCAGCAGAAGATGGTCAGCAGCCTGCAAAAAGAGCAGAAAGCCATTCAGGGCATCATCGATGAGCAGCAGCGTAAATACGCCGCCCTCAATAGCGAGATTGACCGTTTGGTGGCGATTGAGGTGGAGAAGGCGCGCCAGCGTGCCGAGGCGGAGCGTAAGGCCCGCGCTGAGGCAGAGCGCAAGGCCCGTGCCGAAGCGGAGAAGAAACGTAAGGAGGAACTGGCCCGAAAGAAAGCCGAGGCTGAGGCCCGTGCCCGTGAGAATGAGCGTCGTATAGCAGCAGCGAAAGCCGAGGAGGCGCGTCGTCGCGAGTTGGCGCAAAAAGCGGAGCGTGAGGCTGCCGCTGCCAAGGCACGCGAGGAAGAGATACGCCGCAAGAATGCTGAGCGCGAGGAGGCCGAGCGAAGCCGTCGTGAGATAGCCCGTGCCGAAAAAGCCGAACGCGAACGCCAGAAAGCCGAGCGTGAAGCCGCAGCGGCTGAACAGGCTGCCCGTGAGGCTGAGGCTGCCCGGCAGGCTGCAGAGCGCAAGGCTGCAGCAGAACGAGAGCGCGCGGCACAGGAAATGGCCATGGCCGACCGCCGTTTTGAGGAACCTGCCGCCGACCCCCTCTCCACTGCCGACCGCCGTATGAGTGGCTCGTTCAGCAGTTACAAGGGCCGTCTGCCTATGCCGTTGAGCGGTTCATGCCGCATCGTCAGCCATTTCGGCACACGCAATGTTGACGGATTAAAAGACGTGAAACTCGACAATAAAGGCATCAACATCCTTGGACAATCAGGTGCGCAGGTGCGCAGCGTGTTCGACGGTGAGGTAAGTGCCGTGGTCGAAGTGAATGGCATGATGGTGGTCATGGTGCGTCATGGCAGTTACATCTCTGTTTACTGTAACCTGAAAAACATCGCCGTGCGTCAAGGTCAGCACGTCACCATGAACCAAAAACTCGGAAATGTGAGTAGCGACAACACCCTCCATTTCCAGTTAAGACATGAGAAAGAAAAACTCAACCCCGAGTTGTGGCTGGGCAGGTGACGCCTACTCTGAATCCTAGGTGTCTCTAGGCATTCCCAGGCCTTCCTAGGATTCCTAGGTTTTCCTAGGCCAATAATTCTACATACTTCTTAATGGCATCTTCCACTTCGCTGATGAGGATAAACTCATCGGCGCTGTGGGAGCGTGACGACTGTCCGGGGCCCAGTTTCATCGACGGGAAAGGCATCAGTGCCTGGTCGCTGAGGGTGGGCGAACCGAAAGGAGTCATGCCCATGGCTATACACCGCTGCACCAAGGGATGGTCAGCGGCGATATGCGAGGATTGCAGACGTGTGCTGCGCGCTTTTACCTCACTCCGCACTTGCGACTGGATAAAAGCCAGCACCTCTTCATTGGTATATAGTTCGTTGGTGCGTACATCGACCGTCATCTCGCAGCGGTCGGGCACCACATTGTGTTGGGTGCCGGCATGGATGACCGTGACGTTCATCTGCGTGGCGCCCAAAAATTCGCTCACACGCTGAAAACGGTAACTGCGCAACCATTGCAAATCGTCGAGCGCCTCGTAGATCGCGTTCACACCCTCTTGCCGCGCCGCATGACCCGACTGGCCGTGCGCTGTGATGTCGAGCACCATCAATCCTTTTTCTGCGATAGCGGGTTGCATGCCTGTAGGCTCACCCACAATGGCCACATCTATCTTTGGCAGATGAGGCAATGCTTTGACGAATCCGTCGGCACCCGACACCTCCTCTTCGGCTGAGGCGAGAAATACCAGATGATAGGGGCATCCGTGTTCCGACAGATAGCGATACACCTGCAGGAGCGATACCAATCCGCCGCCGCAATCGTTGCTGCCCAAACCATAGAGGCGTCCGTCTTCAATAACAGGCGTGAAGGGGTCACGAGTCCAACTGCTCACTGGTTTGACCGTGTCGATGTGCGCATTGAGCAGCAGGGTGGGGCGCTGGGCGTCATCCTCACCGCTGTCTATAAGAATATTATTGCCGATGCGCTGCGGTTTCATCCCGTATGCGCGGATGGCTTGCTCCAATGCGTCGGCAGCGCGTGTCTCGTCACGGCTGACGGAGGGGATGCTGATCAATTGCTGTAGCAGCCGTATGGCTTCGTCGGTGTATTCTTTCATCATGATGCTGCAAAATAACGGCTTTTTTTCGGAAAAACCGCTGTCGTCGCCCCATTTTTTCTCTCAAAACGGGCAAAAACATGCCCTTCAGCAGAATAATTGCCGAAAAAACGTGGCGGATTCACATAAAAAACATAAATTTGCAGCATCAAAATCCTACTTATCAACCATTAAAAAACCAAGCATCATGAAGAGACTGCTCGTATCATTGTTGACGGTGCTGTTGGCCTCTACGTCGCTGATGGCGCAAAAAGTGTGGGACCGTTACGCCTGGGAAGGAACACTCGACGGCAAGATTTCCATCCGCCTTGCCATAGAGGTCAATGACGTAGGCATCGTGGCGGGAAGCATCTGCTATTATAAAGCGAAAAACGCCAAACCCATCCTTCTGGTGGGCGATTATAACGAGAACGCTTACATTTTTCTCTCAGAGTATCTGCCCGACGGAACCATCACGGGCAATATCAGCATTCAGGTAAAGAAAGGGTTGCCTGTGGGTACATGGACCGATCCCAAGACCGAAAAGGAATATAAATTTCAGGGTATGCGTAAGATAGCCTTCCCTGCCGGTTATGGAGGGAAATTGACTCCTGAGAATCCTGGGAATATAGGCCAATATTATGGCTATTCCATATATAACACAGTGCAGAAGTGCTATTTGGGCGGACACTTTAATTTCCGTGGCGCAGGTAAAAACAAAATACACTTTGACGCGACAAACGTGCCGCGCAACATCGCCGAAGGTAAGAGCGAGAAAGGACGTCCCGCAGTGCTGAACGGGAATTACTTCGTTTACAACGATGTCAATGAGTGTGGTTACGGTTTTGAAGTGTATTTCTATCCACAGTTCATGGTGGCTCGCAACACAACCGATTTTGAAACCTTTGGGTGCTTCGGCATGGGAGCTACTCTTGGCGGAGTATATATTAAGAAAAAACAGTAGGAGAGACCCTCCACCTAAAACAATAGATTGTGAAAAAACTTTTATGGGCGTTATTATGCCTCTTGGTTTTGACCACGGCGTGTAAGAAAGAACAAGCACCACCCGTACAAAACGACAAGGACTCGACAACAGGGCAAACCGTTGACACCGCAGCCCTGCGTTTGGAGGCTGAGCGGCAGGCGGCAATCGAAGAAGCGACAAAGGCGATAGAGGAGCAGGTGGCCCATGTCTATGACCAGGTGGAGGAGGCATATTGTGCCAGTCCGGTGGGGAAGAGCATTGACCTTGACGGACTGTATTGCACCGACGACTGGTTGCAGACCATCGATGCCGTCAGGGTGAAGGATACCACTCGGCAGGACGAACCCTTCACCGACGTTGACTACTGGGTGATGGGGAAGGAGGTGGCTGGTCCCATAGAAGCCACCGACATCGTTGTTGACAGCTTGGATCTGACGGAGGGTAAAGCGCAGGTGTCCATGCACCTGCATAATGGTCCGGGCGATGAACCCCTGCTTCTGAAGATGGTCATGGTGGAGGACACATGGCGCATCGACGAGTTCATCCAGTTGCAGCCCGACACCTTTGTGTGGAAAGCCTCGATGAAGGACTATCTGAATGGTGTGTTCAAAGAAAAGGCCAAACCTGAAATGGGTGTGAAAAAGAAAGCGAAAAAGAAGAGAAGAGCCCGCCGTTCCAGATAAACGACGGGAAAAGTTTCTGACAGAATCACCGCTTGAGTCAAGGATATACCCAAAAATTCACAAAAAATCACTAAAAACTTGTTGTTCTCGGTGATTTTTTGTATTTTTGCATGTTATATAAAATTTGAGAGTATGCAGACGAAATGTCATTTTTCCATTCTGATACACGAGCAGGCGAAGAAATATGGCTCAAGGCCCGTTTTGACCTATCGTGAGTTTGGCAGCCTGAAATGGAAAACCGTCACATGGAACTATTTCTCGCAGCGCGTAAAGCAAGTGTCAAATGCCTTGCTCAATGTCGGTGTGACCGTGCAGGAGAACATCGGCGTGTTCTCGCAGAACACGGTGCAGTCGCTGTTTTGTGATTTCGGGGCTTTCGGCATCCGGGCCGTCACCATTCCCTTCTATGCCACGAGCAGCGAGGAACAAATCCGTTTCATGATTGCCGACGCACAGATCCGCATTCTCTTTGTGGGCGAGCAGGAACAGTACGACAAGGCGTTCCGCGTCTTTGCGCAATGCCCCACGTTGGAGCGTATCATCGTGTTCGACAACAGTGTGCGCATCAGTCCCCACGATGCTAATACCATCTATTTCGACGATTTCCTCGATTTGGGAAAAGATTATCCGCGTCAGAGCGAGGTGGAGAAATTGTGGGGCGAGGCCAACGAGGATGATGTGGCCAATATCCTTTACACCAGCGGCACCACGGGCGACAGCAAGGGTGTCATACTTACCTATAGACAATACCATGCTGCCATGGAGGCCAACGACAAGTGCGTGCCTGTGGGTGAGAATGACCGCGTGATGAATTTCCTGCCCTTCACCCATGTGTTCGAGCGAGGATGGACCTACCTCTGTCTGACTGAGGGAGCAAGGCTTATCGTCAATACATATCCCAAAGAGATTCAGGAGTCGATGCGCGAGACGCACCCCACTTGTATGTGTGCTGTGCCCCGATTCTGGGAGAAAGTCTATGCCGGTGTGAAAGCCAAATTGGACAGCGCGTCGGGCGCGAAAAGAGCATTGTTTAAGAGCGCGCTCAAAACCGGACGTAAACACAACATCGAATATTTGAGCAATGGCAAACGGCCCTCTGTTGCCCTCAGCCTGCGCTACCAGTTCTATAATAAGACGGTGTTCAGCCTTATCCGTAAGGAGATGGGACTCGAGGATGCCCATTTCTTCCCCACGGCGGGAGCACGCGTGTCTGAGGAGGTTGAGGAATTTATCCATTCCATCGGCATCAATATGGTTGTGGGTTACGGCCTGACCGAGAGCCTTGCCACCGTGTCGTGCGACCATCTGGGCGAGCCCTACACCATCGGATCGGTGGGACGTCCCATCGAGGGCATCGAGGTGAAAATCGGCGAGAACGACGAGGTGCTGCTCAAAGGGCCGACCATCACATGCGGCTATTACAAACGTGAGCAGATGACTGCCAACGCATTCGACGAGGAAGGATTCTTCCATACCGGCGACTCCGGGTATATGCAGAATGGAGAGTTGTTCCTCAAGGAGCGCATCAAAGACCTGTTCAAGACTTCTAACGGCAAATATATCGCCCCGCAGATGATTGAGGCGAAACTGCTGGTTGACAGATACCTCGAACAGGTGGCCATCATCGCCGACGAGCGCAAATTCGTGTCAGCACTGATCGTTCCCAACTACGAACTGCTCGAGGAATATGCCGAGGAGCACGGCATGAAATTCATCTCTCACGAGGAGATGTGTGCCGACCAGCGCATCATCGACATGGTCATGGAGCGCATCAACACCTTGCAGCAAGGCTTGGCATCGTATGAGACGGTCAAACGCATCACCCTGTTGCCTGAGATGTTCAGCATGGAGAAGGGCGAACTGACCAATACGCTGAAGATACGCCGAAGTGTGCTTAACAAGAACTATGCGGCACAAATCGACGAAATGTACAAAGAGTAAGACATGATTACGAGTGACCAACTGAAAGATGTGCTGGAGCGGGCTGACGCATTGTACCGCTACCTTGACATCGACCGCAAGAAAATAGAATACGAGGAGGAGGAACTGCGCACACAGGCACCTGATTTCTGGGAAGACCCCAAACGGGCGCAGGTGCAGATGAAAAAGGTGAAAGACATCAAACGGTGGATTGACGGCTACAAGCAGGTGCGCGACTTGGCCGACGAACTGCAACTGGCGTTTGATTTCTATCGCGATGAGATGGTAACCGAAGAAGAGGTCGACAGCGACTATGCTGCCGCCATCAAAGCCATAGAGGACCTGGAACTGAAAAACATGCTTCGTCAGAAGGAAGACCCGATGGACTGCGTGCTGAAAATCAACAGTGGTGCAGGAGGCACGGAGAGTCAGGACTGGGCCCAAATGTTGATGCGTATGTATATGCGATGGGCCGAGGCTCATGGCTACAAGGTGACGGTAAGTAACTTGCAAGACGGCGACGAGGCCGGCATCAAGAGCGTTACCATGGAGATTGAGGGTGGTGAGTATGCTTATGGTTACCTGAAGAGCGAGAATGGTGTGCACCGCCTGGTGCGCGTGTCGCCCTTCAATGCTCAAGGAAAACGAATGACCAGCTTTGCCAGTGTCTTCGTCTCGCCGCTGGTCGATGACACCATCGAGGTGTTTGTTGACCCTGCGAAACTGTCATGGGATACCTTCCGAAGCAGCGGAGCTGGCGGCCAGAACGTCAACAAGGTGGAATCGGGAGTGCGCCTGCGCTATTGGTACACCGACCCCGACACGGGCGAGGAGGAGGAAATCCTCATCG
>CAMJAO010000018.1 GCA_946403615.1 uncultured Prevotellaceae bacterium | reverse complement strand
GTTTTTCAACACATTTTGGCGGTTGGTGCTGCTGAAAAGTGTCGTCGCAATACGCGGATTCAGACTTGTGGAATACTGCATGGCAAGTTTTTCTATCGGATAGCCCTTTTCTGCGCAGAATGCGGCGGCACGTGCACATGCGGCTTTCAATGCTTCCGGGGCAGGATGCCAATCGGGGGTGCCGCGTTGCGACAGCAGCCCCATCGACAGGGGAGAGGCATTGATGACTCCGATGCCGCGCTCTTCGAAGAAATCCAGATAGTCAAGCAACAAATCGTCATTCAGACAGTAATGGCAGAAGCACAGCACACTTTCTACTGTACCCGGTTCAGAGTGCTCGATGACCCATTTCAAGTTTTCGGGCTGCAAGTCGGTGATACCTACATGTCCTACCACGCCTTGCTGTCGCAACTCCACCAGAGCAGGAAGTGTTTCATTCACTACCTGATTCAAATCGGCAAATTCTATGTCATGCACATTGATAAGGTCGATGTAATCGACATTCAACCGCTCCATGCTCTCATATACGCTCTCTTTCGCACGTTTGGCAGAGTAATCCCAATAGTTCACGCCATCTTTGCCGTACCGCCCCACTTTTGTGGATAGATAATACTGGTCGCGGGGCAATTCCTTCAAGGCTTTTCCTAAAACTGTCTCAGCTTTCAAATGTCCATAATAGGGCGACACATCTATGAAGTTCATTCCCATTTTGACGGCTTCAAACACGGCGTTGATGCCTTCTTCCTCTTTTAACCCGTGAAAAACGCCGCCAAGCGATGAGGCGCCAAAACTCAGGTTTGATACCTTCATCCCTGTCTTTCCAATCTCGTTGTAAACCATATTTCTTTATTATTAAAATTTTCACTTTAATTTCATTTCTTTTTCGTCATTCCTTCAACAGTTCCACCAAGATGTATGCCGGACAAGACACATAACCGTCTTGCTTGAACAGGCGGAGAATATGATAATCGCCCTCGTCGGCCACTTCTATCATCCTTTCTGCTTTCAGTATATCTTCATTCTCATCTTTTACCTTTCTGTTCTCATTAATGGATGCCAAGTCCAAGATACCATAGTGGGAGGGAAATTTTATCTCGAACATGTCATTGCGCACCGAGTCTAAAGTGATGTCGGTTTTGCCACGACTCACATATACACGGTTGATTGCGCGTATGAGCGAGTCTTGGCGGATGTCAACAAGCAAGGCTTCACTACGCACCGGCAGACTCTCATTGGTATAGTCTGCGGTTCGGCGAAGACTTAGAAAAGCATATACGGCCATGACCAACACGAGGAAAAGGCCTAAACGAATGGCTATTTTATGATTCATGATGAGGGGTGTTTACGGGTCTGAAATAATCTTTGAAACTGTTGCTCTTCATTATCTGTTTCAGAGTCTCGGTCGTTTGGGTTTTGATGTCAGTCCCTTTCGGTACCTGCACATAACGGAAGTATACAACATAGAAGCGGTAGTCTTCGGGGGAGGATACTTCACACACATCGCGGTCAGTGATAATCACGGCCAACAAACGGTCATTGGGGTGGTTCTCATCAATGTTCAGCGTGCCGGTCTTCATGTAGAGATAGTAACCTGATGGCAATTGCGAACGGTCGACCATAGAGGTTCCTGTCCCGTTCTCACCACATTGTTTCATGCCAGTGAATAATGTGTGTTGATAGAAACGGAACAATTCTGATTTCGATATGCCGTTTGATGCACCCCACGCTTTGACGGGTGATTCGTATCGGGGGGTGATATGGGCATGGTAGTCGCGGGTCTGAGAGAACAGACGCCCGTACATCTCTGCCATCTTCAACGGGGTCACTTGCAGGGGCGATGCGCCTAAAGTATATTGCTGTAAACGATGCTGTTTGGCCAGTTTATTATAGGAGGAATAGTAGGCCGACGAAAGATTGGGGTAGGCCCAGACAAAGGTCTCTTCCAGCGGATGATCCAATATACGGAACACGTTGCTGTTGATAAACTGGTGATGTGTTTCCAACAAATAGTTGGCACTGCTGCCACCCGTGTTGACCTGTAGTCCGAAGTTATTGCTCAGACCACTGAACAAGGGCAGATTGCCATCCAAACGGTCGGCCATGCCATGGCGGAGCGAACCTGATCCCAACATATTGTTGTTCAGGCTGATTTGCGGGTAATAGTTGGCAGATAAATCGCCCATAGTTCGCGCTTTTTCGGCTGTCATATCGGTCATTCCGATATAGGTGACAAGCGCATTGTAGAAGTTGCTCGAACGTCGCAAGTAGAAATGGTTGTCTATCCACATGCCGTCGCCAATCTCGTCACCTGCTATTGAGCGCCAACCCTCCTTGCCTTTGGGCTTTCCTTTGTCATAATCTAAACCTTCTACTCCGTATTTGTGTATCACGGATCCTTCCGCCTTCAAACGTAAGGTCTCCCAGTTCAAACCTTCAAAACCGATGGTCTGAGAGGTGACCGCGGCATAGGTCAACGGTTTCATCGACGAACCGGGTCCCGGCAACATGTAATACAGGTTCATATTTCCGAACACTTTACGCTCCTCACCAGGAACGGGGTTCAGATAGGTTTGCTCTATCAATGAACTGATACGCTCCTCGTCGTTCGGGTCGAGGATATAGTGGCGTCCTTTATAGTCGGCCATCAGACGGACATTGCCAAATCCGTCCATGCCCACTACAGACATGGAGAGACCTGACGGGTGCTCACGCATCGACAATGTCACAGAGTCTTGCAACATGCCGTCTATGGTGATGAGTTGGTTCTCGCGGCGACAGGAGTCTTTCACATAAGCGAACATATTGGTGTATTCGCGAAGCCAATACAACCGGTCGCGTTTCAGATAGACGGGTTTAGCATGACCGTTCACATGAATGTTCTTGACCAGCAGACGGTTTTCGTCGGCTTTCAAGGATACTGTGAATTCAGGATGCTCTTTCGCGTTCTTTGAGGTGAACTCTACGATGTCTTCTTTATGTAAGGGATACACCAGACTCTTCATCGCATAACTCTCTCCTTGATGATGGAGATACATCTCATAGTGACTGGCTTGACGGTCACGGCAGTCAATGATTGCCACACGCTCATTGTTCTTCACCCAGCCTGCCGGGATGATGATTTGACGGAAGTTCTCATCTTCTTGACCGAGATGGTATTCTTTCAAGTCATCATGAGTGTCTATCACGTCGGTGTAGATATTACCTGACCAACTCTCACGGTCTTCATCCGGACTGCGCAGTGAGTAGAAACCGTTGTTCAAAGCCAACTCGTAATGATTACCCACATGTCGCAGGTGAATCACATTGTCAAAGCGGTTGCGGTTCTTCAGGTTGTTGCGGAAGGCTTCAAACAGCGAATAGGTAAATTGTGAGATAGTCGTGTCGCTCACCATTCTTTCCACATCTTCTTTCACGTTTGTGTCATGCTCGATGTCATTCCACAGCAATGTCAAATCTTCGTCGTTCTTCAGTTGGTGATTCTTTTTGGCAGGGTATGCGGCTATCGACGCGTTTATCTTATCCAAGTCACTCTGTGCCTGTTGCATCGTCGTGTTCAGGTTATAGCGTCCGGCTTCCTCACCGCCGTATAACGAAGAGTAGCGGTTGCCGGTGAAATATACAATGCCGAAAAGAATGATATATAGTGCGAAGAAAATCTTCACGTTGGGCGACTTCATAAAACTGCGCAACCCCTGCAGATAGTTGATGCGGAGACGGGTATCCTCATGCGAACGGTATAGACAGATGGCGATACCAAGCAGCATGGAAAACAGAATGGTCGTCACCAATGCGTTATGGCTCAGGAACGGGAAGTCTTGCCCGAAGAATATCATGCGGTTGGTGTTCGCCATCCACACAAACGTCATCTGGATGGCTATCAGCAGCGCAAATGCCCAAGCTAATATGCGTCCCGGGGCGGAATGGTTGGGGGCTCGGAACAGCAATAGAAGGAACACCAACGACAAGACGATGATGAATACCGGCAGTAAGGTGGATATCTCGCCGACCACATAGCGTGACAAGATGACGTCGCTCACCTGTGTAGGCCAAGTCACACCCTTACGGAAATGAGGCGATAAAGTGAATATCTCACCATTGAAACGGTCTTGTGTGCCTTTGTTGTCATGATACTGCAAGAACCATTGGTTCTGCGAGGCCTGAAGCAGTCGGTCGCTGTTGCGCTCCAAGATATTCTCGTTGCTCATAATCGCTCCCACCTCTTTCGTGTGGATGAGCGAACGGTATTTGAAATGACCGTTTTTGTTGATATAAGCGGGTACCACTATCGTACATGCCAATAACACCACCACGGCCGCGACACCGATTACTCCCCATTTAATCGAAGGACGCTTTTGCATCCAAGGAAGATGCTCAGAGGCCTTATAGGCCAACCAAAGCACCATCAAACCAATGAATGTCATGGCTATACGCGAGACGGTCAGCCACCGCAAACCAAATATGGGAGCTTCATCATAAGCCAAACCCATAATCCATGGCGACAGGCACACACTCAATGCCGTCAATACGAAACATACCAGTGCTATCTGACGGGCAAACTTTCGTTCTCCTCGTTTCACCGAACGACGGTATAGCAGCATGATATATGCTGTATAGAGGCAGGAGAAGATAAAGAACATCACCGCATAGCCAGGGTCTCCCGACAAGAATGCGCCTAATGTCAGGAGTATATTAATCATGCGCCATAGCATGGGGAGGCGTTTCAGACATAGATACTCATTCAGGAAAAAGACTGCCAGTGGGGCAAACAAATTGGCAAACGGCGAGTTGCTCACAAAATGGAATGCGTATGCGACTCCCCATAATAAGCAAAATACGATCTTAAGGTGTTTGTCGCTCTGTTGGTCCACCAAATTGCGGATGCGGTCATGAAAAAGTTTCTTTTCCCGCAGTTTGGCAAAGATGGTCAGCAACATCATCACTCCGATAGCGATCAGTGTGATGACCATCGCATTGCGAAGACCTCCGCTTTCCATACGGTATTGCATGAACACACGACGGGATATCTGCTCTAAAGGCGGGAAGACGGCGATGCGCCACATCAGATAAAGGCGCATGACGATCATCGGGGCGAAAAACATCCAGATGCCCAAGGCGTAATTACTTTTACGCGAATGAGGCCATTGCGACAGCGGTACGATAAGGGCAAAGGCGAACATCAGCAAGATGATGCCCATAATCCACCAGTCGCGTACAAACAAATTCGCTTTTCCGGTCACAGGGCTGGTCGTGCGCAGGTCGTCAACACTGAAATGCCATATACTGCCGTTTTTGGAACACAATGACAGTCCTTCATCATCTTGCTTGGTATCCGAAAGTTTTTTTCTCTTATCTTTGTTGGAATCGATGAATTTAGCCTTAAAGACTGTATGTGAGTCTCCGATGTCATAACTCACGATGCCATTGATATGAAAACTGTTTTCAGGAAGTTGGAACAAGTCATACAAGAAAGCCTGGCGCACATCTGATTGTACCAATTCTTCAGAAGAAGTAGTGATGTTAGCGATATGATGACGGCTTGTGTGCTGATGCTCCGTGTTTTCGTCTTTCTCTTCGATGGGGAAATGGTACATCAGAGGCATGTGATAACTCAGTCTTATCATGCCTCCTTGCTCCTTACCGTTTCGCGTCTCGTCTTTTAGGTTGATGACGGAACAACTCATGGGACGGGTGGCTTTCTCGCCGCAACCTACGTAGAACAATTCTCCTTGTCCCATAGATACGGTAATGGGTTGCGGTTGCCTGACCGCCTTCCCTTTGCTTACGACCACTTCGTTATCGCATAGGATTGTGATGTTCTCTGGCAGCTGATTGGGTAGAATGGCGTAAAGTGTGTGGTCGCCAATTGTTGTTCTGCTCCCTCCCTTAACTATGTTTTCCTTGACTACATCCACATCGCGGATGACGCTCAGCAGGTATTCTTCGTCGGCATCTTGACCTATACTGGGGTCAAAAGAGACTCCGCTGCGAGCCATGTCATACAAATTATACGACTCGGTGATATAGCGTTTGAAAAGTGAGGTGTCGCGCCGCTCGTAGGGCTTTGACGTGTTGAGACTGTCGGAGAAATCACGTTGTATTGTGCTGTAGGTCAGATAGACATGGATGCTGTCAACTGTTTCGTTTCGCTCGAAATTTTTGATGCTGATGACCAGTCGGCTGCTATCTGTGCTTACCGTCAAAGATTCTTTCAGCGAAGGCAACTGCTCTTTATTTGCCAGATGATAATTGGTCCCGTCACCCACATAGAGCGGTTGGTCGCTCATGTTGCAGACCATGTCAGTGCCGTGAAGCGTCAGTTGACCATGATATGACGGGTCGTCGAAAAAGGAGTTCTTTCGCGGTTGACCTATAAGTGTCACCCCGTCAGCCACATCCACGCTCTTAAGCGACAGCACATGATAATCGGAGTTATTATATACGTTGATGTCAGGATGCAGGTAATTGTGTGTGACAAGCACTGACGACACCATTGTCAGCGCCCATGGAAACAAGAGCGACAGTTTATTCTCTTTCTTGCGGAGTGCCACTAACAGCAGAAGGCTCACCGAACAAATGATGAAGTAGATAGAGAACGTGATAGGGAATATCAGATTAATCACCACCAAAATGGCGATGAACAGCAACATGATGATTGCAGAAGATGTCTGTTTCTTGTTCATGGTTCTGTAAGAGTGTGATTATATGGTTTCGGTAACGGCACGGTTACGGGGGATGTCGTAATTCTCACCTAAGATTTGCAATGAGAAGGGAAACAAACTCTCAAACAACAGGTTGGTGTTCGGTATGCGTGCCACGTCTTCCACCAGTTCGTATGAATGGTCTTTGCTGCGGATGAAGAAATGGGCGCCGTCGAAGTAGAGCTTGCATCCGTCACCGTCGGGCAGATGGTCATCACCGACAATTTTGTATTGATTGCCTCCGATATACACACGGGTGTTGGCGCCAAACAATTTGACGGGATATCGCGACTGCATAATAGCACGGATGTTGTCATCGCCCATCAGTACTAATTCCTGATGGTCTGACTTACCCGATTCCTCCTGCTTTTCAGGAATTACCTGACTGTCTGTATCATCCGATTTCTTTTCGTCATCCTCGTCTTCATCTTCGTCAGAGAAAAAGTACTTCCAGCATTGCTTGGCCATAGACAACAAACCCTTTCGCCGCTCCTCGTTTTCTTCTGGTGTGGCGTTGAGGGCTTTGTTCTCATTTACCTGCTTGTCAATCATCTGGTTCACTTCTTCTTCGTTCATCTCGGCCGATTTGCGGGCATCGACAAATTGTGGTATGCCGGTCATATTGCTTTGCATGCTGATCTTCACAGGCGCGATGGCTCCATAAAGGCAACCTGTCTTGGCATATTCAGGCCGATAGTAAATGTCGCTGTACCCAGTACCTGTTGTGCTATGATGGTCCTGGTGCTTGCCGAAAATGGTTTTCACCTCATGAGCCAAGGGGGCATACAGGAAACCACGCCCGCTCAACATAATCTCGTCATAGTGAAGACCCTGCGTGCGGAGGGCTATTCCTGCGACTATTTTCTGGATGATTCCTGCGATGATTCTCTCCTCATCTTCAAGTTTGAAATGTTGAAGCAGGTCGCTCAGATTCTCTTCTGACCAATGCTCGGCATGGGCGATACGTCGGAGTTCATCAGCAGTGGTGCCGCTCAACGTCATGCCTTGCTTGATATGCTCAATGATATCTTCTAACTGATAGAGTGTCTTGGTGTCAGAATGGAGGATACGGCGTATCTCTTGGATGCGGTCGCTGGTTTCTATGGCATCTGTCAACTGCAAAAGCATATACTCGAAAATAGCGTACGAGATGGCATTGCCGGCACCCAAAAAACCTGAGCGGTATTTGCTGATGGCATTCGAGGCGTCTTTCACATGGACGACAGAAAAATCGGTGGTGCCTTTTCCCACATCAATGACCAGATAATCCTTGCCTGCTTTGATGGCGGTGGTGTTCATCCAATAGAGGAAGGAGGCATCACTCTCAGAACAAGATTTCACGTCGGTGAACAACAATGGCGGACAGTCATGGGGCAGATGTTTGAGAAATTCAGTGCTGTTTGCGGTGTCGGCAACCTCTTCGATGAGTTTCGACACGGCTTCCTGGCCCATTACGTTGGGGACCAACAGGGTCACACGGATGGCTACACCTTTTTTCGTATTACAACGTACCCGTTCCTTGTCGGCTACCTGGCGGACTGCCTCATGCAGGAAACGCAGCACCAATGCGTGGTGCAACATCTCCAAGTCAAAACCGCTGCGGTTGATTTGTGCCAAGTAAGATATCTTGATGTTGGGCAGACGTTCACCCCTGTTTTCGTCATCACGGCGGGAAATAAACTGCAGATAGTCGTCATCGGCGGATGGAGGATAACAGAGAAACTCTTGTTTTTGGGCTGCAGTGACGGGTGAGGTAGCATTAGGCTTTTTGAAAAAGAGACTGCGCATCAATCGGGGGTCGCGGTCTTTCTGGTCATAATCTGACTGAGCGGAAGCAGATGGGTAGAAATGACGCAGGCAACCATTGAACAACTGCACGATGGCTCCTGCTCCCCAGGCGTCTCGATGACGTTTGACAAGCATCTGTGAGGCTTCACTTCCGAAATCTATCACCACGTCATAAATGGTCTCTGATGAGGCGCAGAAAATATCTATGTAACCCCGCAAATTCTTGTAAATGAGGGTTACATGAAAAACGATATTCTCCTGTTCGTTGCCGTCTGCATCACGCAGCAGATAACCATCGGCAATCTCGTCGATGTGGAGCAACGGTGATGTGATTTCAGGCTGATAGATTGCACTGTCGGATTCTCCAAGAATAATGTCTATGTCTATATGGCGGTCCGCACCGTCTGAGGTGTCCACGTTCGCGCGTTCTTTCATGGAGATGTCTTTCACACAGGTGTTCAGGTCATACTGATAACCGCTTTGTGAGATGAGGGTAGGGCAGCGCCCGATGCGCAATATTTCATCTCGGTCATTCGTGTTGACGCTTAAGATGCCTTGGCGACGCGATGAGGTGCCCTCATCCATCTCTATGATATATGCCCTGTCACGGCATTCCAGATAGATTGTGTACATTATTATTGATGGTTTTTATGGTTGTCGGTGTTTCTCATAATAGCCCCGACCTTGTCTATTTTGAAGTGTTCGTTGTATTTGTTGACGACGCTGGCGGTTCCTGATGAGTCAAAGTCGCTCGCTTCTTTCCATTTGCAGGGGATGACAAGTTTGCCTTTCTTGTCGATATAACCACAAAGTCCGGAAGAGTCTTTCACAACGGCTAAACCTTGATGGAAAGAATGTGCGTCTGTCCATCGACACGGAATAACTACTTTTCCTGATTTGTCGGCAAATCCGTATAGTCCGTCTTCGCCTTTAACCCTTGCCAGTTCTTCTTGATATTTGGCTATCTCCAGAATTTTTTCTTTAGTGAGTTTTGGCTTTGCGGTCGTGTCCGACGGAGATCTGCCGTTCTGTATCGAGTCCGTTTGCTCTGTCTTCTGTATATTTCCTCCTTTTTTGCCTAAAGATATTTTTCCTGTCAACAAAAGGGTTACGAAAAAAGCCACTGCCGCTAACAAAATGACCAGCAAATAAAGAATGGGTCTGCTGATGTTCCACCAAGGTTGCCTCTCAGGTTTCGTTTTACCTGTATCTGCCACCTCTTTTATCTCTTTTTTCTCCCTTTCTAGTCTTTCTCTTTCTTCCTTCTCTTTTCTCTCCTTTTCCTCTTTTTCCTTCTGTTCTTTCTCTTTTTGCTCTTTCTCCCTCTGTTCTTTTTCCTTTTGTTCCCTTTCCCTCTTTTCCTTCTCAATTTGTTCTTCTTTGTCTTCTTCTTGTATTTCGGGGCGAAGATATTCGATTTCTCCAACCGACACATTGCCTAGTTTGAGTGATATCACACCGCTTCTCTCTTCAGAAATGATGTTTGTCGTGTGTGTCTCACCATGAAGGAGTAAAACACGGTTCGTAAAAATACGTTTTATCGGACCTGAAAACCGTTTGAGCTTTGATGGATTGGCAACAGACAAACCGTCGGTCAGGTATTGAAACAATTCATCACTGCCGTCTGCCAAACCTTTCACGACACCTTCAAGATATCGGTCCAGCAACAGTTGACGTGTTTCTGGCTTGAATCGTTCAAAACTCTCTTTTTCTGAATCGGTGATGAAAATGCCCACGAAACCTTCCCCGTCTTTCGAAAGAGAATATGGAAAAGACTGCTCGTCGTGGATGTTTTTTATCTGATACATATGGCGTTTTTAAGGTCAATACATTATGCCTTGCAAAAATACATATTATTTATGAAAAGACGGCAATTTGTGAGTTTTTTTATCTGTAGTTTTTTATATTCAAAATACTATGTTATCTTTGCACAGAAAAAGCAATTCGTTATACTCAATGTTAGATTATCTGATACAGATTGACCAGGATTTCCTTTTATGGGTGAATGGTTGTCATAATACGTTCATGGACGGCATCATGTATCTTTATAGCGAAAAGATCGTATGGGTGCCGTTCTATGTGTCTTTGGTGTATGTCATTGCTAAAAATTTCTCATGGCGTGTGGCGTTGACTATTGTCGCTGCTGCCGCTCTCATCGTGTTTATTAGCGACCAATTGTCTGCAAAAGTTCTCAGGTCATGGGTGGACCGTTATCGCCCTTCTCACGATGATAGTATATCGTCTATGGTGCATATAGTTTTTGGAAAACGAGGCGGAAAATGGAGCTTTCCATCTTCTCATGCTGCAAATGCGTGGGGCTTGGCGGTATATCTCATCCTTATTTTCCGGAAAAAATGGTTTTCGCTACTCATGATAGTATGGGCGCTGCTCATGTGCTATTCGCGAATGTATTTGGGTATGCACTTTTTCGGCGATTTGCTCGTAGGAGCATTGATCGGGTCTTTGGCGGCTTTTGTCGTTTGGCTGATTGTTAAGAAATGGTCTGGCTATCAGCGAGCTAACCATTGGAAACATCTCGTGGTCCCTGTAGCTGTATGGTTGGCCACGTTGGCTGTGTTATGTGTCCTTTCCATCTGTAATTGGAGCCCGGCATGATCAAGTTCGAACCCATAGCCACATTTCGGTCGCCGTTTTCATCAAAATTCGGCATACCCAAACAAAGCGGATTGGTGCCCGATTTACCGGGGAAGATTGTCTTCCTGCCGAAATACCGGAATCCGGATGCGTTAAGAGGTATTGAGGATTTTGATTTCCTCTGGCTGATATGGGAATTCTCTGCCAATCCTCATGGTGCAAATAGTCCTGTGGTGAGGCCTCCTCGCTTAGGTGGTAATAAGTCGGTGGGAGTCTTCGCTTCGCGCTCACCGTTCCGGCCAAACCCTATCGGATTGTCTGCCGTGCGGTTGGCAAGTGTGGAGTGGGAGAGTGCAAATGGTCCTGTGCTTCATGTGCTGGGTGCAGACCTCATGGATGGAACGCCGATTTACGATATCAAACCTTACGTTACATATGCCGACAGCCATCCAGAAGCAAGAAGCGGATTTGTCGATCATAATGAATGGAAAACGCTCGAGGTGGTCTTTCCCGATGACCTTCGTCACCGATTCACCACTCAACAAATCGAGGCACTGACCCAGGTGCTCCGTCTTGACCCTCGTCCCCAATACCAAAACAACCCTCAAAAGGTCTATGGGATGCCTTTTGAGGGTCGTGATGTCCGCTTCCGTGTCGAAAATGGTATTCTTTATGTTCTCGAAATCGTTTGATATTCAGTTGCTTATACTTTTAAATCTCAAATCTCAAATCTCAAACCTCAAATCTTAAACCTTAAAACGTCTTCATTACCACATTTTCCATCTTTATTTCGCATTCTTCGGAAATATCTGTGGCAGTCTTTGTGTAGAATATGGTGGCATTGCTGATGGTGATGCCGTGTATCATACCTTTGTCGCCATGTGCGGAAATGCCAGTCTTGGCACCGCGGCACACGATGTCACTGATATGAATGTCGGTGAAGTCGGGCACAAACACGCGTTCTTTTTGACCTTCTTTCTTTGTTGCGCCCGCGTGGTTGTCCCAATAGGTTGTTTCAAACACGATGGCTTCGTCTTTAATGTCATTCATATAGATATGGTCGATAAAGATATTCTCTGTCTTTCCGCCACGACCTATAGCACTCTTGAAACGAAGACCGGTATCGGTGCCGCTGAACGTGTTATGGCGCACTACGATGTTTTTCATGCCGCCGGAAAACTCTGAGCCGATGACAAAACCGCCATGCGCATGATATACCGTGTTGTGCATGATGAGAATATTTTCACAAGGACCATTCTTCTCTCCCTCCGCACCGGCACCGCCTTTCATGCAGATTCCGTCGTCGCCAGCGTCTATCACATTATTCACTATCAGCACATTACGGCAGTTGCCGATATCAATGGCGTCACCGTTCTGCGCATTCCACGGACAACGTACGGTCACACCGTCGATGATAACATTTTTGCAACGCTGTGGAACGACATGAAACATGGGAGAGTTCTGCACCGTGACACCTTGTATCAGCACATTCTCACATTCAGTCAATCTAATCAAATGTACGCGAAGGCGCTCTTGTGCCTCAGGGGTGTCTGCCACATCGTCAAAATGTTTCAGACCAAAGGGATACCACAATTGCCCGTCGGCGGTCACGGTACCGCCCATGCTCTTAAACTGCGACCATTCTGTGTCGCTCACTTTGCCGCGTTTCACGGGTCGCCACCATTTGCCGTTGCCGTCGATGGTCCCCTCGCCGGTGATGCTGATGTTTTTCCGTTTTGATGCATTGATGCCCGGTGTGGCTCTACTGGCGGGTTTCCCTGTCTCCGCATTTATTTTCAGTGCGTCTTTTTTGTCTGGGGATAACATAATGATGGCATTACGCTCCACATGCAGGTCGATGTTGTCTTTCAAAGTGATGGGACCGGTCAACCAGATACCTGCCGGAACGATCAGATGTCCGCCGCCTTGTTTCGTCAACGCGCTGATGGCTTTCTGAAACGCTTCTGTACACATAGTCAGACCGTCACCTTTCGCTCCGAAATCTGTCAATACGACTTGATTCTCGGGTATAACAGGCGCACTCACCTCTGTCATTGCAACAGGCAGATTCTTGTAATAATGTTGATAATCACCACCCATTATGGTCAATGGAAATATGGCAGTCAATATGGCAAATAACGTTTTCATCTTCGGTTTCTTCTGTTTGGTTTCCTATTGTCATTTTTATATAAAGGAGTGAAGACACATATTGATTCTTTTACATTATTTGGCATATGTCTTCACTCCTTTACTCCTCAACTCCTTAACACCTTTATTTCTCTTCCAGTCCTATCCAGAACAGGTTGGTAGTGTCTTGCTTGGTCAGTTCATGGCTGCCGGCTGGCAAATCCATAGTCAGCTTATGGTTGCTGCCGGTTTGTTTCGTGCCATCCACTTTCATGGTGAATTTGGTGTCCTCATCACCGAACACCAAGGTCATTTTCATGTCTTTCGTGGTGGTGAACTTCACTGAAGTTGAAGTTTCTATCTTCAGACATACGGTGTAGGTTACTCCGTTTACAGTTGCGGTGCCTTTTGAGTTGCTGTAGTTTCCTACCACGGTAAATGCACTGTTCGAGGGAGCGCTGTTTTGGAAATTACACTCTACAGTGGCTTCTATCGTTTGGCCGCCCGGTTCATCGCCACCACCTGGCTCGTCGCCACCACCTGGCTCGTCACCGCCACCAGGGTTGTCACCTCCGCCAATTTCATCTCCGCCGAAGATACCGACGAGTGATGATTTGTAATTCTTCAAGAAGTTTGACAATGTCAAGTCGGTTTCTGAGTCTGCTTCTTCATTGCCGGTGCAATCTTTGAAGGTATATTGTATGTCGCCGTGGTTCATTCGTCCGGCTCCTTCCCAACCTGTCACAACTGTCGGCACATCGGCTGCGGCGTCCGGTGTATAGTCATACATCTTCGATGCGTCGGTGTCAAAATTATTATAGGCGGTTCCACCGGCACGGGTCTTTTCCGTGTCTGGTACCTGCTCGTCGCGGCTGGTAGTCTCGTATGCGTCATATCCGGTCGAGGCGGGGTTATTCTGGGTGAAATACCTGAAGTTGGTGGCTGTACGGTCGAAATAGTTTCCATAAGCTTTGATCATTCCGCCATTCTCGCCCGAGAAAGTGCCGCTTCCCATTGCGTCAGTACCTTGGTTTGACGACAAGATGGGTTTCTTCGTCTTCAGGAAGTAGTTGTTTTCCACAAACACGCTTGCACCGGTTGTGGCTCCGACACCGTATTTGGCGACGTTATCAAAATAGTTATTCCATACATGCACGCTCATGGTGCGAACACGAGGGTGACGTGAGTCACTGTGGTCAAACCAGTTGTGGTCATAACTGATCCAGTTCGGACCACTCTCGGACTTCATGCCGAACATGTTCGATTTGCCGGTGTCCCAGAAATGACAATAGCTGACCGTTACATATTTCGAGTCGGCTTTCACGTCAATGGAACCGTCGCCTTTTGTCTTGTCTCCTCCTTGGTTTTTACCATAGAACATATCAAGATGGTGTATCCAGATGTTGCTGTTGTCCGTGTCAAGGGAAATACCGTCGTCCATACATAAGATGCTTCCAAAGTTACGCATTTCCACTCCCTTACAGTTACGAATAAGGATACCGAATCCACGTATTGCCGCATCCTCGCCAATTCCCTCAAATGTCACGTTGACTTCATGGTCGGCACGTTTGCCTTTCATCTGAAGTCCCTCTTCTTTACTATCGAAACGGTCAACATCTTCAGCATTGATGGTGCCGATAAAACGGATAGCAAGCGGGGTGTTATCGGCTGGTGTCTCATATGCGCTTAGGATATCCTGCAATCCGGTATAGGTGCCGGTTCTGAGCTTTGCCATCACGGTCTTGGCATTTTTCGAGGTTACATAAATGACCACTGCGCCGCTCTTCAATGTTCCGTCGCTGTTGTAAGCGCCCGGAGAATAGTTATTTTTGAAGGCATACCCTTCGCGCTTGTAGTTCTTCACATTGATGGCAGAGGCCTCATTGGCAGCGGTTGACAACTCTTCCTCGCCAAACACAGGCACAACTTTCAGTGTGTAGGTGCCGCTCTGCAAACCTACTACGTCGGCACGGCCATAACTGCCATAATTGCGTACCAATGGCTGGTCTATTTGGGTATAGTCCGTATATTGGCCACCTTTCACATACACATGATAACTGTCGGCATCTTGACTGCCGTTGCTAAACGGTGTCCAGGTCACGTATGCTGACTCTAACCAACCTTTCGATGCTGTGATGACCACTTTGCCCTCCTCGTTCTCATATTCGCCTTCTCCGCCTGATTCGCTCTTTTTGGCAAAACCTATCTTTGTCACATTGCCCGAATATTCGTCACTGGAGATATTGCTGCTGAAGGGTACCACGGTCACATTGTCATTGTCAATGTCAACGCTTTTCACATCGGTCGTGTTGTAGTATTTGATGTCACCGTCTTGCAATGTCAGGTGCATCTGGTTCTTCATCAGATTCATGGTCGTTGAGAAACCGGTTGGCTGTGGGGTGGGATCGTCGCCTTCACCGCCTCCGCCATCGTCTTCTCCTTCACCTTCCACTTTGATGCTCATGATACTCATGCCTGCAGTGGTGGTTAGAGTCACACTGCCAGCAGCATCGACGGTGCCGACGTTGGTTTGCTCCTCAACGGATGTTCCGTTAAACGAACCGCTTGTAGGTGTCAGATTAGTTACTGTCAGTCCGCGCGCCTCAGCAGGGTTGGCTGTCTTGCACACTACGGTCACCGTTTGGCCTTTCTTCAGGTTGGGGATCGTAATGCTGAGATTTTTGCCATTGAGGGAAATACGAGTGCCGGGGTCGAGACGTATTTTGTCTTTGGGCATCGTTCCGAATTGCAAACCGGCGGTCCAGGCTATCACTTGACCGTTGGCTTTGAGTTCGCCGCTCATATCCGTCAAATTGGAGAATCGTGTTTGGTCTCCTTTAGCATCGCTCCAGTTCTTGGTGTCGGCTTGCAAGTTCGCCAAATCGGCTGCGCTGAATGGGGTTGTGAAATCCCATGTCTGTGCTGTGCCAGTGAGGGCAGACAGACAGAATAATACTATGCTGAATATTGATTTTTTCATCTTGCTTGCCTCCTATCGTTTCATGAATTTAACAATCTGGTTGCCGGCTTGCAAAATATACATGCCTGGGCGCAACAGTCTGGCATCGATGCGGGCATCACTTCCCGATACACGGCTGCTGAGTACCATGCGCCCCGAAGCGTCATAAATGCTGATACGGTCTGTTTCCAAACCGGAGATGTTCAATTCGCCATCTACCAGTCCTTTCAGACTGAAGGCGTTGTCTTTCGTGTCAATACCTGTGGCAACGACAAATTCCATGATGACGGAATTCATGTCAACGGACTCTGTCGTTTCATCTGCAAAATGCAGTACTGCTTGGTCGCCGTCAAAGGTGATTTGTGTGACGGCTTTTTCCACAGCTTCTCCATTGATGGTAAGACGCTGCTTGCCATACATACTCAAGGCTATCGTCAAAGCTATGAGAACAGTTGTTAAGAATCGTTTTTTCATCGTTTTT
>CAMJAO010000017.1 GCA_946403615.1 uncultured Prevotellaceae bacterium | reverse complement strand
CAATTATCCTATCTCTTATCCATGAGTGTCTGAAATGTATAAATAACTTGATTCTATAATGTGCGTGTGCCAAAGCCGTGAAGCATGCTGCCTGTCTGCGACTGGATGTCTGCGACGCTACATGAATATGCATGAATTGCTCATTAATTTTTTCATAAATTATTATTTTTGAATCATTCATGTTCATTCCTGGGCATTCGTGTTACGCCGTAGGCAAAAAAAGGGCGTAAGCCCAGAATGTTGTTTTATGTTGTCCCGTGTTGTTTCAAATAAGAACCCCCAAGGTGTTGCCCTGGGCTATGAGCTCGTTGCTCTTTCAGTGCGCTCGGGCGGGCACAGAGACCCGCCCCTACAGCTATTGGCCCTTTAACTCCCTAAGCAGTCGAAGACTGCGGTAACTCCACTTTTAACTCCCCTATTAACTTCTTTTCAAAGTTTAGACCGTGGGATTCCCGGGGATTTATTCCCAGCAGGCGATGTCTTTTTCTATCTCAGGCAACTGGCTGCGATGGAAAACCGGCTCTTTGATACCTTCGCGCTTCTGCCTGCGGTAGTCTTCAAGCAATCGGAAGACGTATTTCCCTAAGCTGACGATGGCAATCAGGTTGCACATCGTCAGGAGCGCCATGCACAAATCGCCAAGACTCCAAACGAGCTCCAAACTGGACAACGCGCCAAACATGACCAACACACCGCCGGAGAAGATACGGAACACCGTCAGCACCGTCGCATTGGACGTCATAAACCGGATGTTAGCCTCACCGTAATAGTAGTTGCCGATGATGCTGGAGAAAGCGAACAACAGAATGGCGATGGCGATGAAGACCGTTCCGAAGGAGCCAATCTCCGAGTTGAGCGCCGCCTGTGTGATGGCGATGCCGCTCAGTTCCGGCACATCATACAGACCGCTGATGAGGATGACGAAGGCCGTGCATGAACAGACCAGCAACGTGTCGGTGAACACGCCCAACGCCTGAATCAGCCCTTGTTTCACGGGATGCGACACCGTGGCGGTGGCCGCAACATTGGGTGCACTACCCTCGCCCGCCTCGTTGCTGAACAGACCACGTTTCACACCGTGCATGATGGTCGCGCCAAGGGCTCCGCCCACCCCCTGCTCTACGCCGAACGCACTGCTGACAATCACACTCAACACATGGGGGATGTGCTCGATGTTCATCACGACGATGACAAGTGCTAAGATGAAATAGCCGATGGCCATCAGCGGAACGATGACGGAGCTGACCTTTGCGATGCGGTGGATGCCGCCAAACACGATGAAGAGCGCAATCACAGAAAGGACAATGCCCACCATGGCGGGATCCCATCCGAAAGCATGGTTCATGGCACCGCAGATGGTGTTGCTCTGGATGGAGTTGTACGACAATCCGAAGGTAAGCGTCATCAGAACAGCGAAGACGACAGCCAGCCAACGGCAGTGCAGTCCGTGGAGGATATAATAAGCCGGTCCGCCTATAAAAGAGTCTTTTTGCCTCTGTTTGAACAACTGGCCGAGGGTTGACTCGACAAAAGCGGTGGCCGAGCCGATGAGCGCAATGACCCACATCCAGAACACGGCACCCGGGCCTCCGATGGCGATGGCAGTGGCCACGCCCGCCAAGTTGCCCGTTCCCACGCGTGTAGCCACGGAAACGGCAAAAGCCTGAAAGGAAGAGATATGACGGTGGTTCTGATGGGTATCGTCGAGTTGGCTGGTGCCCGACACGGCGGAATCCGTGAGCAGTCGGAACATCTCGCCGACCATGCGGAACTGAACGCCCCTTGTCTTCCACGTGAACCACACACCGCAGAGCACTAACACGCCCATCAGGAAATATCCCCAAATGACATCGTTGACTTGAGTAATGACCTCGTTCATTCTGACATCTTCGTTTACAAATCCCTGACCAGCACCGATTTCAGTTCATCGCAATAATTATTTCTGATTTGGTGAACCTTTCGCCACAGGTTGCCGTCCAGTTGCGACACCAGCACCCGGGGTTTCCATTTCCCCTGACACTCCAGCCTGTCAATCATCATGCCGAGGGTGATATTGTTGGTGCCGATAGACGGTTGATAGATCGTTTCCTCTTCACGATACGACCCGCTGACATTGATAAGCCCCGCCTCCTTCAACTGTTTCAACAGTTCGGTCGTCACCCTCATAGGCAGTCCCGACGACTCCTTCAGTTGTCTGACGTTGCAAGCCGGCTCACCGTTATAGTGCCGTTTGCAGATGATGCTGAGCAGCAGCGCCGACATAATCATCTGGTGGTGATGGCTGATTTCCTTCACATCATGCTCGAACGCCATATCCTTCAGGTGCTGTCTGACGTAGCACATCTGCGCCCCGATGAGACAGATGGTCCATGATATCTGCAGCCACAGCATGAAGAGCGGCAGTGCGGCGAACGACCCGTAGATGGCGTTATAGCTGGACACCCACATCTGCGAATGGATATAGAAGAGTTGGAGTATCTGCATGGCCACACCCGCGATGATGCCGGGTATGATGGCGTATTTCCATTTCACCTTCGTGTTGGGCATATAGACATAGAGCAGGATAAACGCCAATGACCAGATGACATACGGCGCCGACCCCACGATGCCCTTGATGACAGGCGCCACGAAGATGATTTCTTTCAGTCCGTCGGAGATGGTGGCGAAGACCACCGAAATGCCCGAAGTGACGATGATGACAACGGGCAAGAGGAAGAACACAGCCGTGTAGTTGATGATAGACCGTCCCCAAGTCCTCGGCTTATCCACCAGCCAGATGTCGTTGAAACTCTCTTCGATGGTGGTGGTCAGCAAGATGACCGTCACGAGCATTAACACCAAGCCCACACCGAGGATGACACCGCTTTGTGCATGTACGAGATAAGAGTTGACGAAGCCGATGATGGACTCGGCCACTTGTGGTTGCGACTCCAGCGAGTCGCGGAACCAGTCTTCGATATAGATGGAGATGTTAAATCCCCGTGCCACCGCGAAGACGACCGCAGCGATGGGAACGATGGCCAGCAGCGTGGAATAGGTCAGTGCCGCCGCCATACGGAAGAGTCTGTTTGTGAAAAAAGCCTTGACCGTGAGGATGGCCACCTTGACCATATTCACCAAGGCCCGTTTCCACCAAGGCAGTTGTTCGGCCTTGATGCGCCATATGTCCTTTTGGAAAAAGGAGATGATTTTATTGAACCAATCCATACGACAAGTGTTTTTTTGTCAGCGGAAGACTAAAACGGTCTTTCGCATGCAAAAGTAATCATAAAGTTAAAAGTAAAAAAGTAAAAAAGTAAAAAAGTAAAAAAGGGAAAAGTTAAAAGTAAAAAAGTAAAAGAGTAAAAAAGTAAGAAAGGGAAAGAGTCATCTTTCGGAAGTTAAAGAAGTTAAGGTAGTTAAAGAAGTTAAAGGACATTAGTCTAAGTATTGCTGATCCTTGATATATACAAGAAGGGGGATCATCTTTCGGAAGTTAAAGGACATTAGTCAAAGGATTGGTAATCCAAGAATATGAGAACATGCGAAACATGAGCAAAGTTAAAAGGGGAAAAAGTAAAAAGAGGAAAAAGACACTATTTTTCTTACTAACTTGTTGGTTTATCACTTTTTATTTGTAATTTTGTCGCTAATAACTAAAAACGAGCAGCAAGAATAAATATGGCTAAGAAAGCTAAGGTAATCAAAGAGAAGTCTATTGAGGACAAGATATGGGATTCGGCCAATAAACTGCGTGGCAACCTGACCGCATCGGAATACCAAAACGTGGTGTTGGGGCTGATATTCCTGAAATATATCTCCGACTGTTTTGACAAGCGTTATCAAGAACTCGTGGATGAGGGCGACGGCTTCGAGGAAGACCGCGACGAATACACGGCCGAGCATGTGTTCTGGGTGCCGCAGGAGGCACGGTGGAGCATCATCTCGCAAAACGCCCATGACCCGAAAATCGGCTTGGTCATCGACCATGCGCTCGAACTGATAGAGCGCGAGAACCCCCGTTTGAAGAATGTGCTGCCCCGCAACTATGCCCGTCCGGAGATTGACAAGATACGTTTGGGCGAGGTAGTTGAGATTTTCGACAATGTGGATATGACGGCGCAAGGCGAAGGCATCGACCTCTTCGGACGCGTTTATGAATACTGCCTGTTGAAGTTCTCGACCGAGACGCAGCAGTCGGGCGGCGAGTTCTATACCCCCTCCTGTCTGGTCCGCACCATCGTCGAGGTGTTGCAGCCCTTCCAAGGCCGTGTCTATGACCCCGCCTGCGGTTCGGGTGGCATGTTTGTGCAGAGCGCGAAGTTCATACAGCAGCACCAAGGCAACCTGCGCAATGTGACCATCTACGGGCAGGAGTTCAACGCCAACACATGGAAGATGGCGCAGATGAACCTCGCCATCCGTGGCCTCGATGCCAACCTGGGCGACTCATGGGGCGACTCTTTTGGCGATGACAAGCACAAGTTGGAGAAGTTCGACTTCATCATGGCCAATCCTCCTTTCAACATGAAGGAATGGGGTGCTTCGCGTTTGGCTGATGATGTCCGTTGGAAATATGGTTTGCCACCGGAGAACAACGCCAACTTCGCTTGGATGCAGCACATGATACACCACCTCTCGCCGAAGGGGCGCATCGGACTTGTTCTCGCCAACGGTTCTTTGAGTTCGCAGACGGGTGGCGAAGGCGAAATCCGCCAACGAATCATCGAGGCCGACCTTGTTGAGGGCATCATCGCCATGCCCAACCAGTTGTTCTACAACGTGTCCATCCCCGTTTGCTTGTGGTTTATCAACCGCCAGAAGAAAAACCCCGGCAAGGTGGTCTTTATCGACGCCCGCAACATGGGCATGATGGTGGACCGCACCCACCGTGAGTTGTCCGACGACCTGTCCCGGTTCGACTATATTAAGAAAGAGGATAAGCCATGGGCCGACCTCCCGGCCGAGGAGTGTGATGTGCAAAAGATAGCCGCCACCTTCCGAGCCTACGAGAACGACATGTTGGAAGACGAGAAAGGCTTCTGCGCCGTCAAGACCATCGATGAAATCGCCAAGCAAGATTATATCCTCACCCCCGGCCGCTATGTGGGCATCCCCGAGGCAGAAGATGACGGAATACCGTTTGAGGAAAAGATGAAAACCCTCACCGATGAACTCGGCGACTTGTTTGCTGAAAGCCACCGACTGGAGGCATGTATCCGTGAGAAACTCGCAGGGATAGGATTTAAGATGAAGGAGGATAGAGCATGAGCGGAATCATAGACAAGTTAAAGAAGGCGGACGAGAATAATCGTCAACTGTCAGCATACAGGCCCCTGCCGCCCGAAACGCTGAAATCATTGCGTGAATACTATCGCGTGGGGCTAACCTATACGAGTAACGCTCTGGAAGGTAACAGTCTGACAGAGTCTGAGACCAAAGTGGTGATTGAAGACGGTTTGACGATAGAGGGCAAACCCCTGCGCGACCATTTTGAGGCGGTCGGGCATGCCAAAGCCTACGACTACCTGTACCAAGTGACGGAAAAGGAATGTATGGCAGAAGAGGACATTCTGACCCTTCATCGTTTGTTCTACCAGCAGATAGATGCTGACCACGCAGGTCAGTATCGTCAAGTGAGGGTATATATCAGCGGTAGCCGTTATGCGGTGACGGCAGCATCTAAGATTCCTGCCGAGATACGAAAACTCATCAAATGGTACAACGAGAGCGAGAAAAATCTTCACCCCATAGAACTGGCCGCTACGCTGCATCAACGATTCGTGTTTATCCATCCTTTTATAGATGGCAACGGACGTGTAGCACGTTTGTTGATGAATTTCGCGTTGCTGCGCAACGGCTATACCATAGCCATCATCCCTGCCATTCTGCGCCATGAATATATCTATTCGCTCGAAACAGCTCACACTCGTCCTGAGGTGTTCGTTGACTTCATCGCCGATCGCGTTATTGCTACCCAGCTCGACCTGCTCAGGCTGATGCGGGAAGATAATGATACTGTAAATGATACTGTAAATGATACTGTAAAAGTTGATGTGGCTGGACTCTCAAAGACTGAACAAACCATATTACAAGCCATCAGTTTACATCCCGATTATACTTACGAGAAGTTGGCTTCATACTGCAAGCTCTCACGCCCCACGATTGCCCGTACCATCAAAACCCTCCAAAGCCGTGAGTTCATACGCCGCATCGGCTCAGACAAGACAGGACATTGGGAAATAATTAGAAAAGAGGGAGAAGTATGAATGAGTGGAGAGAATATATACCGTTTGATGTGTTGACGCTGCTTGTTGCGGTGGCTACACTTATTGTGTCAATACTGGCATACAGATATGCCCGTAAGAGCAATAAGCAAAACAAAAACGACATCATTGCAAGCAAGGAGGCTCAGCTAAAGGCGATGGAACAAAGTACTCAATATGGTGGAGTTTCGTCTTCTGAGGCAGGAACTATAAGAATGAATATTGCCGCACTTCAAGCAGAAATAGAACAATTAAAGAAATCGCTGTAAAGATGGAGGAGTGGAAAGAATATAAGTTGGGAGATATTTGCACTAAGATAGGAAGCGGAGCCACGCCTAAAGGTGGCAAGGAATCCTACCGAGGTGGAGATACGTCTTTGATAAGAAGTCAGAACGTATTGGATTTCTCTTTCTCTTGGGACGGATTAGCATATATAAATAAAGAACAAGCTTTAAAATTAAATGGAGTTGAGGTTAAACAGGGCGATGTTTTACTAAATATCACAGGAGATTCAGTTGCAAGAGTCTGTATTGTCCCCAAATCAGCCTTACCTGCACGAGTAAATCAACATGTTTCTATTATCAGAGGGAACTCCAATATTGTGCTGAATGATTATATCTTGTATTTTTTACAATATAAGAAACTTTTTCTTCTGTCTTTATCACAAGGTGGAGCCACTCGAAATGCACTGACAAAGGGAATGATTGAAGAGCTGACAATTTCTTTGCCGGCTTTATCGAAACAGGCCGAAATCGTATCCATCCTTAAATCCCTTGATGACAAAATCGAGATTAACCGTCGTATCAATGACAATTTAGAGCAGCAGGCACAGGCTTTGTTTAAGTCGTGGTTTGTGGACTTCGAACCGTTCAAAGACCAACCCTTCGAAGAGTCTGAACTCGGAATGATTCCAAAGGGGTGGAGAATAGTTTCTCTAAATGAAGCATGTATAAAAGTGACTGATGGCTCTCATTATAGTCCCAAAGACAGCCCTTTAGAAGACATTCCAATGCTGTCGGTAAAAGATATGCAGCACAATGGTTTTGATTATTCTTCTTGCAAGAAGATTTCTGAAGAAGAATACAAAAAAATGAAAGCCAATGATTGTGTTCCTTTAAAGAATGACATTCTTGTAGCTAAAGATGGTAGCTATTTGAAAGAAATTTTCATGTGTTTAGAAGAAAAAAAACAAGCCATTTTATCATCTATTGCTATATTTAGATGTAATTCCAATGTCGTGTATCCTGAAATACTATTACAAATACTCCGTTTGCCTAAAATAAGAAAGGACGTTGGTGATAACTATGTATCTGGAACAGCTTTGCCACGTATTGTGCTGAAAGATTTCAAAAAATACAGATTTGTATTAGCTCCAATTGAAGTTCAAGATAAAATTATAGAAACGTTTAGAACTATAAACGCACAAATTTATAAAAACGAGGATGAATCCCGTCGCCTTGCCCAGCTCCGCGACCTCCTACTCCCCAAACTGATGTCTGGCGAAATAAAAGTATAAGAACATGGTGAAGATATTTTCCGAAGACACATACGAGCAGGTGCTGATTGAGTTGTTTCAAGAACTCGGTTATGACTACACCTATGGCCCCGACATGACTCGCGACTATCGGGAACCGCTGCTCGAACAGCCGTTGCTGGAGGCGCTCCACCGTATCAACCCGAAAGTGCCCCGGGCGGCACTGGATGATGTGGTGAAGAAACTGCGGCAAATAGAAGGCTCGTCGCTCTATGAGCGCAACTTCAAATTCACTCAGATGATGCAATACGGCGTGGAGGTGAACTACTCCGACCCAAAACATCAGGTGAAAACGGCTGTGGTGGATTTGATGGACTTCGAACACCCCGACCAAAACGAGTTCTTGGTGGTGAACCAATTCACAATGCAAGACCGCGACACGAAACGCCCCGACATGGTGGTGTTCGTGAACGGGCTGCCATTGGTGGTCATCGAACTGAAATCGCCCAGTCGCGAGGAGACAGACGCCAGCGCGGCTTACCTGCAACTGCGCAACTACCAACAACTTATCCCCTCGCTGTTCACGTACAACGCCTTCAACGTGATGAGCGACATGGCACTGACGAAGATTGGCACCGTGACGGCCAAGGAAGACCGCTACATGGAATGGAAACAGGCCGACGGAACGGTGGCCGACTATGATGTCAGTTTCAAGGCGGTGTTCACCAAAGAGGTGCTGCTCAACCTGCTGAAAAACTATCTCCTCTTCGATGTGAGCGAGGGGAAATACGGCAAGGTATTGGCCGGATACCACCAATACTATGCCGTGGAGAAAGCGGCACGAAGAGCACAGGAGGCGGTGAAAGGGAACGGGAAAATCGGTGTGTTCTGGCATACACAAGGCTCGGGCAAGAGTCTGTCGATGGTGTTTTTAGCGCATCACCCATTGGTGCAGTCGATGAACCCCACCATCGTGGTCATCACCGACCGCAACGACCTGGACGAACAACTGTTCGGGCAGTTCTCGCGCACCGCCGACTTCCTCAGGCAACATGCCGTGCAGTGTACGAGCCGCAATGCGGAGAACGACAGCACAAGCCTGAAAGCCATCTTGAAAAACCGGCAATCGGGCGGCATCATCTTCACCACCATGCAGAAGTTCGACGATTTCGACGGTCCGCTGTCGGAACGGCAGAACATCATCGTGATGACCGACGAGGCGCACCGCGGACAATACGGCATGGAGGAGAAGGTGGATACGGAAGGTAACATCCACATCGGCGCGGCAAGGAAAATACGCAACTCGCTGCCCCACGCCTCTTACATCGGGTTCACGGGCACGCCTATCTCCGACAAAGACCGCGACACGCAGGAGGTGTTCGGCGACTATATCGACATCTACGACATGACACAAGCGGTGGAAGACGGTGCCACGATGCCCGTCTATTACGAGAGCCGTGTCATCAAACTGCAACTGAAGGAGGATGTGCTGCAGAAGATTGACGAGGAATATGAGAAGCTGAGGGAGGAAGGCGCGGAAGAGGCTGACATCGAGGAGAACAAGAAACTGATGTCGCACATGGACGAACTGCTCGGCAACGATAAGACCATCGATGCGCTGGTGGGTGACATCCTCGCCCACTATGAGGACAACCGGCAGTATGTGTGCGGCGGCAAGGCGATGATTGTGGCTTACTCGCGCCCCATCGCCATGAAGATTTACCGCCGAATCCTCAGTCTGCGACCCGAATGGACGGAGAAGGTGAAGGCGGTGATGACCAGCGACAACCAAGACCCCGAGGAGTGGACGAAAATCATCGGAGGGAAAGGCTACAAGAAGGAACTGGCGAAGAAATTCAAGGACATCGACGACCCGATGAAAATCGCCATCGTGGTCGATATGTGGCTCACGGGCTTTGACGTGCCGTCATTAGCTACGATGTATGTCTATAAGCCCATGAAGGACCACAACCTGATGCAGGCCATCGCCCGCGTGAACCGTGTGTTCCCCGAAAAGGCGGGCGGACTCATCGTGGACTATGTGGGCATCGCCGCCGCGCTGAAAGAGGCCATGAAGCAATACACGAAGCGCGACCGCGACAAATATGGCGACAACGACATCAAGAAACAAGCCTACACCAAGTTCTGTGAATACTTGGAGATATGCCGCGAACTGTTGCACGGTTTAGACTACAGTCATTTCCATCATGGCACGGCATCGGAACGGGCTCAGCTCATCAAGGGCGGCGTGAACTTCTTCGTGGCTCCCGACAAGGCCGACGACGGCAAGGACTTCATCAAGAACGCATCGCTGCTGAAACAGTCGGTCACGCTGTGCCGGTCGCTACTCACCGAGGCGGAACGGTTTGAGGTGAGTTTCATGGAGGCGGTGCGGACACTGCTCATCCGACTGCAAAACCCAGGCAAGATTACCAAGAAGGAAATCAACCAGAGAATCGCCACACTCATCGCGCAGAGCGTGAAGACGGACGGTGTGGTCAATCTCTTTGACAATAAAGCCGAATTCTCGCTCTTTGACGAGTCGTTTCTCAAAGAGGTGAAAGCGATGAAGGAGAAGAACTTAGCGGTGCAACTGTTGCAGAACCTCATCAAGAAACGCGTCAAGGAGGTGGCTCGCCGAAACCTCGTGAAAGGTGAACTGTTCAGCGATATGTTCACCAACACGCTGAACTGCTACATCAAGGGTATGCTCACCAACGAGGAGGTGATTCAGGAGCTGTTGAAACTGGCGCAGGAGATGATGGACGCCGAAAACAAAGGCAACAGCATGGGACTGTCGAACGAGGAGTTGGCTTTCTATGACGCACTGACCAAGCCTCAGGCGGTGAAGGACTTCTACAGCAACGAACAACTGGTGAACATGACGAAGGAACTGACCGACATGCTGCGCAAGAACCGCACCATCGACTGGACTCGCCGGGAGTCGGAAAGGGCGAACATGCGGAGGTTGGTGAAGCGTCTCTTGAAGAGATACAATTACCCGCCCGAGGAGGCGGAGAACGCCATGACCATCGTACTGAGCCAGTGCGAACAGTGGGCTGACGACGAGACGATGTTGCAACAGCGCAAACTCGAACATATCGAGGACGACCGTGAGGTGCGCAACCTCATCTACAACCGTCTGCAGATGGACCACAACACCACCGACGGGGAGTTGCAGCGTGAGGTGATTGAACTCTTCGGATTGCGCTATGCGGACATGTCGCTCAACGAATGGCGCCACATCATCGGTGACTATACCCGGATGGTGAGAGAGGCCGCCCAACCGAAAGCGCAAGAAATCGCCCTGCAACGGTATGACAGGGCGGCGGAAGATGGTCCGGAAAGAAATTAGAATAATGAGGGGGAATTGGCTGAGGTCATTCTAAATATATGAAAATTATGAAAAAGAATCATCATTTGAATGAAGAGTATTTGAAATCATTGTCTGAGGAAGATCTAACAAAAGAAATGATGGAATGGAGTGCTGAAGAACAAGCTGAATACCTGTGTCCCAATGGTGTTATGACTATTGAAGAGTTTAGAGAACTTGGTCTAAAAATAATCAATGAAGAATATGATAGATTAGGATGGTAGGAGTTGGCTGTACGGGAGCCGGTGACGCCGGCTTATTCCTTGGTTCACGCGAGCGTGAAAGGATTCGACACGCTCTGCGTGGAAATTGACCAAATTTTGTTCAAATTATTCAAAATCACAGGATGATGCGGCCTACGGCGTAACACGAATGGTCAGGAATGAACATGAATGAGTCATAAATGATTATTGAAGAAAAATTCATGAAAAAATTTGTGGACGATTCGTGGATATTCATGTGGCGACATAGACAATGAGGTGTCAGCTTCAGATGAGTACGGATGGGATGAGGGCAACACGTACTCCAGTTATTGGGCTTGTTATGGAATGAATATCACAGATGTCAGCGTGTATGATGGCTGGAATGCCCATTTCTCTACTGATCAACCCCGCGCTTGCGGCATCATCGTTCAGTTAGACCGCGACTCTTATCATACGCAAGTGAATCTTGGCGCTTACTTCAAAGACAAAGCTGATGCGGAAGCGCTCTTCCTACAATTAAAGCAGAATGAAAAATGGAAAGTTGAAAACGATGGAGGCGAAACCGTTTATTCAACTTCTTCTTCGAGTACTAAAGGGATTGAGCAAAAAGGTGAGTGGTATGTGATATGTATAAAAGGTGTCGAACAAAAGCATGAAAGACGAGAGGATGAGGCTGCCCGTGCTGTGGAAGAGGCTGCAGAATCATCTAGTAATGGCTATAGAGAATCCAATTATTCCACTAACGAAGATTTGTCTCTGAATGGGAATTCTCAAAGCGGCTCGAGTTATCGCTCCTATAGATTCTCCTCTGCTGATGATGTGATAGGGTGGTTGAGCGATAAGACCTTTTACAATGGAAGCAGACGATTAAGAATACGTCCCAACGGTGTGTGGCTTAATGACTTTTGTGCTACATCTGCTCCCGTAGTGGAACGTTTCGAGTCGTGGAAAGCGCTGGTTAGAGCAATGGGTGTGATAGGGCAACGAGTGAGTTTCTTCGTCAATCCTATAGATGGGGAAATTACAGACGAGGCAGGGGACGTATTCAGGTTAAGATAGGACGACAATTGTAATAATACTACGTCGGCGCATCTCCTTTTCTCCTCACCTCCGTAGAGAAAAACAGGGAATAAAAAGCATAATTGCCAGCTCCGCGCATTATAATAATCAGCGAAAATCAATAATATTCCTGTTTCTTGCTGATTCTTAAGCAGATAATTTCTAATAAACGTCAGTAAACTGCGCAATTCGGGTTTACTGACGTTTTACTTTTCTCTCCTTTTCCTTGCCGTTTTCATTCAAATCATGTATCTTTGCAACAAAAAGAAACATCAACCATTAAAAACTATGAGAAAATACATCTTTTTATTCGTCGCGTTTTTCACCATGCTGACGGCAGGCGCTGCCAGCGGACACAATGAAGGAAATCCGGGTGTCAGCGACATCCAACATCCGCAAGGGGGCGTCATCGAGTATGAAGGCACCATCGGACAGTATCCCGTGGAGTTTACGTTCATGAACTTGCACATGGGCAACGGTTTGGAGTTCTATTACCAGTACAAGACCATCAAGGTGAACAACGGTGAACCCATCGAGCTGGTCTATCAAAAGTCGAAAGGTGAATACGATGTCTATCACGAGTATATCAATGGCAAACATACCGGCACATTCACCATCATACGCACCAATACAACCATCAAAGGCACGTTCCGCAACTCAAAAGGCAAGACCTATAAGGTCAATGCCCACATGGTGAGGTCTAATTACGCTGAGGAATAAGTGGGTCAAGGGGCAGTGGGTCAAGGGGACAGGTACTTTGACCCACTCTTCGCGTCGCAGACTGGCAGCATGCTTCAGGGCGTTGGCACACGCACATTATAATTGAGGAATTTTTGAATCAAATTTGTAAAATTTCCACGCGAAAGCGTGCATCGATATGATAAGGCTTTCACGCCAGCGTGAAAGGATTTGACACGCTCTGCGTGGAAATTAACCAAATTTTGTTCAAATTATTCAAAATCATAGGATGATGCGGCCTTCGGCGTAACACGAATGGACAGGAATGGACATGAATGAGTCATAAATGATTATTGATGGAAAAATTCATGGGCGATTCGTGGATATTCATGTGGCGTCGCAGACAGGCAGCATGCTTCAGAGTATTGGCTCACGCACATTATATTTGGGGAATTTTTGAATCAAATTTGTAAAATTTCCACGCGAAAGCGTGCATTGATATGACAAGACTTTCACGCCAGCGTGAAAGGATTTGACACGCTCTGCGTGGAAATTAACCAAATTTCGTTCACATTATTCAAAATCACAGGATGACAATGCCTACGGCGTAACACGAATGGTCAGGAATGAACATGAATGAGCCATAAATGATTATTGAAGAAAAATTTTTGAAAAATTCATGGGCGATTCGTGCATATTCATGTGGCGTCGCAGATATTTATCATGTAGGCATCATGTTGTTATGCGTTGTTCGATGTTGTTTGAAAAAAACAAGAGATTGTATCTTATAAGAAACAACAAAGTACAACATAAAACAACTTTTTGCCGGCGTACGCCGGCTGTTTCCTTGATTCCTAAAGTTCCGTAGAAAAAAGGCGGACGCGGCACGCCGCGTCCCTACTTGCTAATAAAGTTCCTTGTCGTGAATCATCAGGGAAAAGTTCATGGTATGAGCGCTGCGCGGTCTTCGCCCCATCCGATGCGGGTGAGCATGAGCTGGCTGTCGGGGGTGAGGGTGATGACATCGAAACAGACTTCATCGGTGGTGCCGGCGGGGTCGGGGTTGCGGCCGGCGTTGGTGGCATCGACGCTCGTGGTGCCCGCTTTGCAGCGTGCCGCGTTGTCGGTGTTGATGATGGCATAGAGGATGCCCCGTTCCTCGATGGTGTACTCATCCTCGGGTGCCGGGTAGAGCTGCTGCATCTGCCATGTGCCCGTGTTCTGGAACTGATAGAGCCGGTCCACATGATAGTGGCCGCCCACGACGATGACGCGCCCCTGGTGCTCGGAGGAGGTGAAGTCGAACGTCTTCGACGCCCTTGTGCCGCAGAGCGCCCTCGGCAGTTGCTTGGGATAGACCCACGTGCCGTCCGTCTCGCGCCCGGTGGTGTTGTCGGCCCGCATATTGATGCTGATTGAGGTCTTCTCCATAAAAGTATAGAGGATTTTGAGCATATTGCGTGCGTCGGAGTCTTCGCCGTCGTTTGTCCATGCGTGTCCGAGCACGACGATGTCGTAGTCGGGGGGTGTGGAGAGGAGCACCCTTGCCAGCCACTGGAACTGCATGGGGATGATGTAGGAGGTGTACCTTCCGACGAGCCGCCGGAGCGCCTGTCCGCCGTTGCCCGTCTCATAGACGATGTACCTGACTTTGTCGCGCGTGTGGTCGTAGTGGTAGTGCAACCGCAGCCACGCCTCGCCCAGTGCCCGCAGCTCGTCGGTCATCGGTTTGGTCTGCTCATAGTCCACATAACTGAGGCCATGGAGGGCGGTAAGGGACTCCTGGTCGAACGTCACCTTGTGAGCCAGCCGCGCCACGGTGCGCGCGTAGATTTCTCGGTCGTCGATGAGCATCTCATCGGGCGCCCCGCCTCCCATCACGGCGGCGTAGTTGGCATCGTGGTTGCCCGTGACCCACAGGCCGTTGTCGCCGAAAGCGGAGAAGAACTCGTCGGCATAGGCGGAGAGTTCCCTTGCTGCGAGGTATTTATTGGCGGCATGGTTGACCGCGTCGCCTCCGAAGACGACGGGGCATCCGCCGAGCCGTTTCTGCATGTATGACGCAATCCAGTTGGAGCGCTGCGTGGGGTTGTCCTTCCAGTGTGTGTCGGTGACGAAGATGAAGTGCTTGCCCTCGGGTATGCTCTTGATGCGCCCGTCGAGGTAGTTCATCTCTTCGTAGGATGCGGGGTTGGCGGGCGTGTTGAGGTACTGCGGCCAGTTGTCTGTGATGTAGCGTCGGAGCAGGAGGCAGGACTGGTCGTTCGGGTGGCTGGCCGTTAGGTCGTTTGCGGGTGTCGGGGCGTCTTCGGCTGCCTCTTCGAGTGCTGCGACGCGTTCTTCTATGCTCTCCATCTGAGCCGGGATGCCGGTCACCTGCTCGCTTTTGGTGAGCGTGATGGTGATGTCTGCGTCGCCGTAGCCGCAGATGAACATGCCCGTGGCTGCTGCGGGCGGTGTGACATCGAACGTGCGGTAGGAGGATGATTTGCCCACGACCTTGTCGTAGGGCGCGATGGCGTACCATGAGGTGCGGTCAACGACCGTCTGGGAGGGGAAGTCGATGTTGACGGCGGCTGCGCTCTCCGCATCCCATCCTCCGTCGGGCCACAGTCCCACGTAGCCTTCGGGCACTTCCTCTTCCGTCCAGGGCGTGGTCTTGTAGAAGGCGAGCACGCAGAAGCGTGTGTTGCTGCCCGGCGTGGCGTTGAACTTCACCCTGCCCTGCACGTGTGTGATGCCCTTGCCTGTGAGCGCGAAGGTGTAGTTTTTTGTGCCGGAGTGGTTATACTGGTGCCATCCGCTGCTGTTGTTGGTGAGGAAGTAGGTGTATGTGGAGGAATAGTTGCCGGATTGTTTGCCGTTGATACCCGTCTCCGTACGGGTGCCACCGAGGATGTCGATGCGCATGTCTTCGAGTTCGGCAGCGTTGGCTTGTCCCTCCTCGACGAGTTGTTTGACGACACGTCCGGTGGGAATCATCGTCTCCAACGGCGGGGTGTCGCCCTCCTGTTCACCGTCGGCCACATCGGCGATGTCGTGGAAGATATTGACCGCCGAGGAATCGAGCACCGCCCCATCGCGCCCGTTGGTGCCAGGAGCACCGTCGAGACCTTTGGGACCGGTGTCGCCAGTGGCACCTCGCAGGGGTCCGCAATCCTGATATCTGCCGTTGGCGGTGTCGCCGCCTGTACCCACATAGAGATAGAGACGGCCGGCAACGAGATAACCCGTCGTACGCGACAGTGGCACCTGCGGCAACTCATCGAGCGTGGGGAGCGCGATGAATCCGGAGAGGGTGTGACCGGCATCGGCCAGGCTGTCAATGATGTCGAGGGTGCGCTGGTAGAGGCTCGTGTCGAGCAGATCGAGTTTGGCGTCGTTCCGCAAGAGGGTCCATTCGCCCAACTGCCGACAGGTGTAGAGCGAGAGTGTGGTGGCATCGTCGGGATTGACGACGAAGGCATACATGCCCACAGCGGGTGTGGGATATGCCGCAGAAAGGGATGTCAGGTCGGTGAAGAGTCCGCAGTCCATGCCTTTGAGGTGGCGGTAGCGGAGGGTGCCTTCGATGGTGACATCATGTTTGAATAGTGCAGGGGAAGTGAAACGCATTTTGGAATGTTGAATTTTGAATGTTGAATGTTGAATGGTCGCCTGCGGCGATGAAGAATGGGGAATGTTGAATGGATTGGGAGTTTGGGAGTTTAGGAGTTTGGGAGTTTGGACAATAGTGATTTGGGGGTGGAGAAATGGGGCGGTTGGGAGTTTGGGGGGTTGGGAGTTTGGACAATGGTGAATTGG
>CAMJAO010000016.1 GCA_946403615.1 uncultured Prevotellaceae bacterium | reverse complement strand
CTCGAACCCAAGACCCCAACATTAAAAGTGTTGTGCTCTACCAACTGAGCTAACGAGTCTCCGCTAATGCTTCTCTTTCAAAAAGCGAGTGCAAAGGTACTGCGACTTTTTGAAACAGCCAAACTTTTTCGGCACTTTTTTCAAAACAGGCTGGTTTTTCCTGCTTTTAAGGCGTGAAAACAGCCATTACCTGCCCGAATATCACGTGAAGAGGTCTGGTTCTGACGCTGTCGCACTTTGCTCCGCATCGCCGTTCGCCTCCTCCTCCATGCATTTTTGATAGCACACACGGCAGAGCGGCTCATATTCTCCCACCTCGCCCAGCAGCACACGTTTGTCGTTCTTCACCAAACGGTGACTCACATACGCCAGATTGCCGCAACGGACACAGATGGCATGCACCTTCACCACCTCGTCGGCGATGGCGCACAAGGCGGGCATCGGACCGAAGGGGACACCTTTATAGTCCATGTCCAAACCGGCGATAATGACGCGCACACCGCGGTTGGCCAACTCGTTGCACACATCGACCAGCCCCATGTCAAGGAACTGTGCCTCGTCGATGCCCACCACGTCGATGTCGGACGAAAGCAGCAGAATCGACGAACTGCTGTCAATGGGCGTGCTGGGAATGGCATGGCGGTCGTGGCTCACCACCTCCTCGTCGGAATAACGGGTGTCGATGGCGGGTTTGAAGATTTCCACCTTTTGTTTAGCAAACTGGGCACGTTTCATGCGACGAATCAGTTCCTCGGTCTTGCCCGAGAACATCGACCCGCACACTACTTCTATCCGGCCGGGGCGCTGCGGCTCACCTGAGAAAAAATCTGTCATTATTCGGTAGTTTGTAAATAGTCCACTAATGGTTTAGGGTTGAGGGTAGAGGGTTTAGTGTTCTTTTCATGAGTGAAGGGGTGGAGAGAAAAAAGCGACGGGATGTATGAGGACCAGCACAAGTGATGAGCGGGCTAATCTTGCTCCTCGCCCCTTGCCCCCTGCTCCTTACCTCTCAAGGCATATTTCATGCAAAAATACAAAGACGTTTTAAAAATTGCAAAGAAATGACATGTTTTTTTGCGGATGACAATAAAAAGACGTAAATTTGCGGCTGATATGGGTACACTGTATATCGTACCGACCCCCGTCGGCAATCTCGAGGATATGACCATGCGCGCCATCCGCATCTTAAAAGAGGCGGATATGGTTCTCGCCGAGGACACACGCACATCGGGCATACTGCTCAAGCATTTCGACATCAAAAACCGGCTGGCATCGCACCATAAGTTCAATGAACATGGCACAGCCGCCAATGTGGTGGAGAAATTGAAAGCAGGCATGACCATCGCGCTCATCAGCGACGCGGGCACGCCGGGCATCAGCGACCCGGGATTCTTTCTGGTGCGCGAGGCGGTGGCTGCCGGTATCGAGGTGACCTGTCTGCCCGGCCCCACGGCATTCGTTCCTGCGCTGGTGGCATCAGGACTGCCTTGCGACCGTTTTGTGTTCGAAGGGTTCCTGCCGCAGAAGAAAGGGCGCAAGACGCGTATCGAGTCGCTTACCGACGAGTCGCGCACCATGGTATTCTACGAGTCGCCCTACCGCCTGGTCAAGATGTTGCAACAACTGTCCGAGGCCTTCGGACCCGACCGGCAGGTGTGCGTGGCCCGAGAGATATCCAAGGTGCATGAAGAGCATGTCAGAGGCAGCATCAGCGAGGTGATATCCCATTTCACCGCACAAGAGCCGAAAGGCGAGCTGGTGGTCATAGTAGAAGGAAAAAACGATAAACATCATAAACAAGAGGAGAAATGAAAAAAATCATTTATGTGATGGCAGCGTGTCTGCTGGTCATCACTGGTTGTAAAGACGACAAGAAAACGAGCGGACAACCTCAAGTGAATGTCAAAGCCGACTCGCTGGAACGTGTGCTTGAACAAGAGCGCAATGAACGTGAGGACATGATGGCCATCCAAAACGAGATATTGGACGGTTTCCGTCAGATCAACGAGGCTGAAGACCGCATCACACTCGCCAAGAGCGGTGAAGGCGCCGACCGTGCCGAGCAGATACGCGAAAACATGGCGTTCATCCAAGACAAGATGAAGACCAACCGCGAGCTGATAGAGAAACTGCGCCAGCAATTGCGCGAGAGCACCATCAACGGCGACGAGTTGAAAAAGACCATCGACAAGTTGGTGGCACAACTGGAAGAGAAAGACAAGCAGATACAGAAGATGCGCGAAGAATACCAGGCTGAGTTGAATGCGAAAAACGAACATATCAGCAAACTCGACGAGAAGGTGACCACCCTGAACAACGACGTGGAGAACCTCAAAGACGAGACCACGCAGAAGTCGCAGACCATCAAAGAGCAAGACCGCCAGCTCAACACCGCCTTCTACGTCTTCGGCACCAAGGCTGAGCTCAAGGAGCAAGGCATACTCTCCAAGGGCGAGGTGTTGAAAGGCAACTACAACAAGAATTACTTCACCAAAATCGAGGATATCCGTTTAGAGAAAGAGATAAAGCTTTACTCGAAATCGGCCACTCTAATGACCGCACACCCAGTGGGTTCCTACTCATTGGCAGCCGACGCAAACGGCCAGTATGTGCTGCGCATTCTCAACCCGCAGCAATTCTGGAGCACCAGCAAATATCTGGTCATTCTGGTGAAATAGGACTACACCCATGCCCCCTCCTTCGGGAGGGGGACCTTTTGACTTTTCGGCGAAGCCCATGAACACAATTGGGCACCACCACACAATTACCACGAGACATTCAGAATAACCTTAAAACCTTCTTTTAACCATTTTACACAATGAAAACACTTTTTTGCCATTCTCAGTTATTAACAAAAACACATGTTTTTTGTTCAATTCGTCGTTTTAACATACCCGAAAACCACTTTATTTGCATTTTTCTTGCATGATGTGAGAAAAAATGGTAACTTTGCAACCTTATAATTATTGTGAAATTAATTAATATTATAAAATAACTAGAGATTTATGAGAAGACTCATCTTGATGATTGCCGGCTTTTTCCTGTCTATGGGAATTGCTTTGGCGCAGCACACAGTCTCAGGAACTGTTACTTCCGCGGATGACAATGAGCCCGTTATCGGAGCCACCGTCACCGTGAAAGGCACAAAAATTGGTGCCGCAACAGACATTGATGGTCATTTCAGTTTCCAGTACAGCCAGCCCAATCCGACGTTGACAGTCAGTTACATCGGAATGGAGACCGTGACTGTAAAAGGTGGACAGAACATCAAAGTTACATTAAAATCAGAGACCGAAGTCCTCGAAGAGGTGGTGGTCACAGGTATCCAGAAACTGGATAAACGATTAGTTACCGGTGCGACGACAAAAGTCGATGCCAGTAAGACACAGCTGGCCGGTGTTGCCGACGTGACACGTAGCTTGGAAGGCCGTGTCGCAGGTATGTCGGTGCAGAACGTGTCAAGCACCTTCGGTACCGCACCGAAAATCCGCGTGCGTGGTGCCACTTCCATCTACGGTAGTTCATCACCGCTGTGGGTGGTCGATGGTGTGATTATGGAAGACGCTGTCAACGTGTCGGCCGACGACCTTTCTTCAGGTGACGCCGAGACGCTGATTTCCAATGCTATCGCAGGTCTGAACTCCGACGATATCGAGAGCTTCCAAGTGTTGAAAGACGGTTCAGCCACGTCTATCTATGGTGCCCGCGCCATGTCGGGTGTGGTCGTCATCACCACCAAGAAAGGCCGCGCCGGACACAGTAACATCAACTACACCGGTGAGTTCACTTATCGTCAGAAGCCCTCTTACCGTGAGTACAACATCAGTAACTCTCAGGAGCAAATGGGTATCTACAAGGAGATGGCCGCCAAGGGTTGGCTGGAATTCTCGCAGGTAGCCAACAGCGCCTCCGCCGGTCTTTACGGACGCATGTACTCCGAGATGGATAAGTACAATACTCTTACAGGCGAGTTCGGTCTGCCTTACACCGAGGCTGCCATGAACGCATACCTGCAGCAGGCTGAGTTCCGCAACACCGACTGGTTCGACCTGTTGTTCAACAACAACATCATGCAGAACCACTCCATCAGTATATCTTCAGGTACCGATCGTTCGAGCATGTACGCATCACTCTCGGCCATGATTGACCCGGGATGGTCACGCGACAGCCGTGTACAGCGCTACACTGCCAACATCAACGCATCGTACAACCTCTCGAAGAACGTCACCCTGACCATGCGTACCAATGGATCATACCGCGACCAGAAGGCACCTGGTACACTGAACCAGAGCCTCGACGTGGTGAGCGGTAACGTGAGCCGTAACTTCGACATCAACCCGTTCAGTTTCGCCCTGAACACCTCTCGTACACTTGACCCCGACCAGACTTACACCCGTAACTACGCTCCGTTCAACATCTTCCATGAGTTGGACAACAACTATATCGACGTCAATGTGATGGATATGAAATTCCAGGGTGAAATCTCTTGGAAACCCATCTTCGGACTCGAAATCAACCTGTTGGGTGCTTACCGTATCAACCAGTCGAGCCGCGAGCACTTCGTGCTCAACAGTTCTAACCAGGCCGAGGCTTACCGTGCCGGTGTGAACAACCCCAACATCATGTATAACAACAAATACCTCTACACCGACCCCGATGTGCCCAACTCACTTCCTATCTCGGTCATGGAGTCAGGAGGTATTCTGACCACCAACAGAAACCAGGTGAAGCAACTTGACTTCCGTGCCACCGCCAATTATAATAAGGTATGGAACGACACACACATCTTCAATGCCCTGGCAGGTATGGAGGCCAACCGCGCCGACTATGACGCCAACGAGCACAATGACTATGGTGTGGACTTCGACAATGCACGTCTGGTCACCATCACCCCAGCATTCTATAAGCAAGCCAAAGAGGAAGGTGCCGAACTCGTTTCCTACGCCAAGGCATGGAACCGCCGTCTGGCTTACTTCGCCAACCTCAACTACTCTTACAAAGGACGTTACCAGTTGAATGTCACCGGACGTTACGATGGCAGCAACCGCCTCGGAAAGTCCAGAAGTTCACGTTGGCTGCCCACATGGAACGTGTCGGGTGGTTGGAACGCCCACGAAGAGCCCTTCATGCAGAAATGGATGGAGAAAATCGACTACGCCGTGTCTCACGCTTCTATCCGTCTCTCCTACTCACTCGTAGGTGAGCAGACCGCAGCGTCGAACGCACGTCCCATCATCACTGCCACCAACATCTGGCGTCCCACCGGCGACCAGCAGGAGCAGGGCTTGCAGGTCAACCAGTTTGCCAACTCAGAGTTGACTTACGAGAAGAAACATGAGTTCAACATCGGTACTGAGTTAGGTTTCCTCCACAACCGTTTGAACTTGGTGGCAGACTTCTACTGGCGCGACAACTTCGACCTGATGGGTTATGTACACACCCAGGTGTCGGGTCAGAAATATGCCAACGTGGCTTCCATGCGCTCACACGGTATCGAAGCTACCATCACCTCACAGAACATCCGCAACAATGACTGGCAGTGGACCACTGACCTCACCTTCGCCTACAACAAGACGACTATCACCGACCTGCTCTCACAGGCCCGTGTCATCGACCTGGTGCAGCCCTCAGGTTACACCCGCGTAGGCTATCCTCACCGTTCACTGTTCTCTATCCCGTTCATGGGTCTGAACGACGAAGGTATCCCCACCATCATGAACGAGTTTGGCGAGGTGACCACCACCGACATCAACTTCCAGGAGTATGAGAAACTCGACTTCCTGAAGTATGAGGGTCCGACGGAGCCGACCATCACCGGTGGTCTGAACAACATGCTCCGCTGGAAGAACTGGCGTCTGAACGTCTTCATCACCTACTCATTCGGCAACAAGATCCGTCTTGACCAAGTGTTCGCAGCCGGATACTCCGACCAGAGCGCTATGCCGAAGGAGTTCAAGAACCGTTGGGTCATCCCCGGTGATGAGAAAGTGACCGACATCCCCGCCATCGCTTCCGTACGTCAGTACTACAACGACAATTATCTGGGTTATGCCTACAACGCATACAACTATTCTACAGCCCGTGTGGCCGACGGTGGATTCATCCGCATGAAAGACATCTCGCTCACATATGACTTCTCGCCGACGCTCATCAACAAGATCGGGCTCAACTCGGCTTCGCTGAAATTCGACGCTACCAACCTCTTCCTCATCTACGCTGACAAGAAACTCAACGGACAAGATCCTGAGTTCGTCAACTCCGGAGGTGTGGCTTCCCCGCTCTCAAAACAATACACATTTACCATCAGACTGGGAATCTAAAGAATTGTGTAGTGTTAAGGTTTAATGTTTTAGACATCAGAACTTAGAATAAAGAAAAAGCAATATGAAGACATTCAAATATATCGCAATGATGGCAGCCACGGCGGCATTCGCGCTCACCTCGTGCAGCGAGAGTTTCCTCGACAAACTGCCTGATGAGCGAACCGAGATAGACAATGAGGATCAGGTGGCAAAATTGCTCATCACCTCCTACCCCACCGGCGGTTACGCTTGGATTTGTGAATTGTCAAGTGACAATGTCATGGACAATAACGCGCCGCACCTGCCCGCCAGCCCCAATGCCGAGCAGTCTGTGACGCACTACAACCTGTCGCCCTATGACCGTACCGACGACGAATTGTTCCGTTTCGAGCCTGCTAAGTCATCGACCAACCAGGATACGCCCGCATTCCTTTGGGAGACCTACTATGCCGCCATTCAACAGGCGAGCATGGCTCTTCAAGCCATCGATGAGATAGCGGCTAGCAACCGCGCCAACGGTGTGGGCGAAGACGGTATGACCGAGTCGCTCAGAGCATCAAAAGGCGAGGCATTGCTCATCCGCGCCTACTGTCATTTCATTCTGGTCAATGTGTTCTCACAGGCATATAAGAACGAGAGCGCCAGCCGCAACGATATCGGTGTGCCCTACGTGACCGAGCCCGAGGACAAGGTGCTGTACAACTATAGCCGCGGCACCGTGACCGACACTTACAACATGATTGAAAGAGACCTTAAAGAAGGCTTGGACTATGTGAGCGACCGCAACTACAAAATGTTGAAATGGCGTTTCAACACCAATGCGGCATATGCTTTCGCAGCACGTTTCTACCTCTATAAGAGAGATTGGCAAAAGGTCATCGAGTACGCCGACTTGGTACTGGGCGACGACATGAACGCCATTCAGAGCAAACTGATGAAGTATGACAAATTCGACGAATGCACCTACTCTTCTGACTATGCCAAAGAGTGGCAGAATCCCGAAAACTTCAACAACCTGATGCTCATCGACACCCACTCACTCGAGTTCCGCCATGCTTTGGGCAACCGCTTCGCTCAAAACAGTGATGTGGTGAGAGACATTTTCTATCACAACTGCCCGCTGTGGCGCAGTTGGGTGGTCAACCCCACCGCTTACGTGTCGGGTATGACTTTCTGGACAGGTCAAGACTACGGTTACTGCTCGGGTAAAATAGCCGAGGAGTTTGAATACACCGACAAGATTGCCGGTATCGGTTATGTGCACACCATCAAGCGCGAGTTCACCACCAACGAACTGCTGTTGGAGCGTGCCGAAGCCAAAATCATGACAGGCGACTACAGTGGTGCCTTGGAAGACATGGCAGCCTATCTGGAGAGCAACCAGTCGTTCTCAGAGTCAAACAAAGTGTTCTGGGGCCGCAACAACGGTATGGCTCCCCTCACAGAAGAGGTGCTGAACAGTTACTTCAGCAAGTCGAGCAACCCCAACTGCTTTGCTGACTGGAATTTCACGACCAACATGAGTCCTGATTACGTCATTCCCGCAGAGGCTGTGAAGTATATGAACTGTCTGAACGACTTCCGCCGCTTCGAGACAGCTTGGGACGGTCTGCGATTCTTCGATTTGAAACGCTGGGGCGTGGAATACACTCACTTCTACGGTGCACAGATGACCGAGATTACACTCGCATGGAACGACCCGCGCCGCGCCATCGAGGTGCCTCAGGATGCCATCGCAGCCGGTATGCAGCCTTCGCAGCCCACAACCACCACGAGCGACGACGCCTCGAAGCATGCCACCATGCAACCGAGAGCCGACAAATACATCTATTTAAAATAATTGAAGGAGGAGCAACGATATGACAAAGAAAATGAAAACAGTGCTCTTCGGAGCAGTATTAGCGATAGCAGGAGGATTCGTCTCGTGTAGCGACGACGATTTCGACCCGACGATTTTCGACACCCATGAATATCCTCTCGACAAGACGGCTTACACCTTCCCGCTTGACACATTCCTGAAAGAGAATTTCTTGAAGCCCTACAATCTCCGCTATATCTATCGCATGGAAGATATCGGCAGTGACTTGCAGAAGAACCTGGTGCCCGCCACTTACGAGAAGAGTATGCAACTGGCCGTGCTCTCCAAATATCTTTGGTTTGACGTATACAAGATGTTTGGCGGTGAGACCTTCCTCAAAGAGAACAGCCCGCGTATCATCCACCTCGTCGGCTCGCCCGCATACAACCCCACATCAGGCACCGAGACACTCGGAACGGCCGAGGGCGGACTGAAAATCACCCTGTATAAGGTAAACGTGCTCGACGTGAACAACATCGACCTGATGAATGAATATTTCTTCCATGTGATGCACCACGAGTTCGCACACATCCTTGACCAGACGCACCAGCGCCCCACAACGGTGTTCGACATCATCTCAAACGGTCACTATGACCCGCTCGACTGGCAGAACAAGCACGACTCAGTGACCGCCGGTTGGGGATTTGTCACGCCTTATGCCTCTGAGGCCGCTCGTGAGGACTGGGTGGAGACGCTCTCCTGCTACCTCACCAATGACGAGGACACTTGGAACCGCCTGCTCGAAAGCGCCCACTATGACTGGGAAGACGTAGACTTCAAAGACGTGGCCTTCTACTTCTATCCGGCAGATATCACCTGGCTCTCAGGCAAAGGCGTGATATTCCTCAAAGACGGTGAAGAAATCAGCAGCGATGAACTGTCCCAGTTGAAAAAGACCGGCGGCACCTTCTTCGGTTCCGACTTTACCTTCTCATCCAGTTCAAACCTTGACCAAAGCAGTGTCTATGCGCGCTATGTCTCCTCACGCGAGTGCAACATCGACAGTATCGGATACATCTTCCCGCAACAAAACGGTGATTTCCATATGGTAAGAAAAGGCATCTCCCGCAACGCTAACGGACTGGCCGTAGTGGATGCTGACGGTAATGTCGACTTCGGTAATCTGGATGCTGGCGGCAGCGACGGCATTGACGGAACCGCCATTATCTTGCAGAAACTTGCCCTGGTGCGCACATGGATGCAAGAATACTACAATATCAACATCGACGAAATGCGCTATGAGATACAAAGCCGCCAATACGCCAGAAACGAGGACGGTTCGTTCAAGCGCGACGCAAATGGTCGTTATATCAACAACCTGACATTGCAACGGGCAGATGGCAGTTCCATCATGCAGGATTTGTTATGGGAGGTATTGAAATACAGACAATAAATCTTAACCTAAAGACTTCACGATTATGAATAAAATATTATCCATATGTATGATTCTCGGTGCCGCTGTGCTGTTCACCGCTTGCGCCGGAGAGGAAGACGACTTGTTTGACAAGAGCGCGGCTGAACGTCTGAATGAGATGCGCGACGTCTATTGCGCACGCTTGGAGGCACAGCCTGCCGGATGGGCCATGCAGTACTACCCCACTGAAGAAGAGGACGGATACCTGATTTTGGCCGATTTCAATGCCGATCACTCCGTGAAAGTGGCCATGCGCAACAGTTTCACCAACAACTCATACAAAGAGTGCACCTCCGTATGGGATATCATCACCGACAACGGTCCCGTATTGTCGTTCAACACCTACAATGACCTGTTACACATCTTCTCCGACCCTGCTGACACTTGGGGCGGCGACACAGGTACAGGTATCGGCGGCGACTATGAGTTTGTGGTGGTCGAAGCCCCCGAAGACGCCTCTTATATGATGCTCAAGGGCAAAAAGCGCGGTACATACACCCTGCTTACCCCGCTGGAGCAAGGCACTGACTTCGAGACCTACTTCACAGAGGTAATCAATTTCCAGAACACGTATCTCCCGATGACGCGTCCCAACTACGTTTATTTGAAACGTGCGGAGGATGAGGCTATTTACGGCAAGTCATTTATTTTTGAACTGGAGACGAGCAATCGTGCCATGCTTTATCCCGAAGGCAGCGACCCTGTGACAGAAGGCGTAGTCTACCCCTTCATTGTCACACAGCGAAGCGGCAAATTCTATCTTCGTTTCCGCGACCAGATTTCGATGGGCGACGGAGAGATGGTGCGCGAATTCGTCTATGACGAGACGCTCGACAAATTCATCTGCACGGACGACGAAAAATTCTCCATTGAGGGTGAAGGAACCGCAGAGTTCTTTATTCGTACAATACTGCAGACCACACGTTGGCAATGGCAACGCAACAACGACATGTCTGAGAAGATGCAAACGGCATATGACGACGTTTTCAACGCATTTAAAGACAAAGGTTACAGCCTGCTTAACATGAGTTTCGGTCTTGAAAACAACCAGACCTCATTGCGAATCAATTTCCGTCAGAAGCAGAGCAACAGAAAGGTGTCATTCCTTTATGACCTGGCTTTAGACGGTGAAGATGTCAACATCACCTATAAAGGCCCCGAGGCAGACGGTGCGCAAACCACTTTGGACGCCATGCCACAGTTGGCAAGTTATGTGCAATCGTTCAACGGTAAATATCACGTCACAGCCTCACTGTCGAAATTTGACCAGTCATCCCTCCGACTGACTTCTGCCAATGACGCCGACTACTGGGTAGACGTGAAAATGGTTAAGTAACATGGTGCTTTTCCCCGTGGAGGAGTTGACCAGACTGGTCTTTTCCTCCACGGTGAAAGTCCTTCATAAATCAGAACATTATTCAATCATTAATTTTTTACAACATGAAAAAATTTTTACTTTTATCAGCAGCCGTTCTGGCATTCTCTGTTGGTTCCTTTGCCCAGCAGCAGAAGAAAGTAATCATGCCGAAGAAGCAAGTGACAGCAAGCATGATCAAAGATGCGAAAAACGTCTCGTTCACTAACAAAAATGTCACAAGACGTTCTGTCGAAGACGGTTTCTTCTATTATCGTCCGGTGGGCTCTTTGAATAACACTCTCAGCCCTGACTTCAGGTATTCTTATTTCCCTTTGATGTATGTGGGTGCAAATGCCCCTGTGAAATTCTGGAACGCAGCCGAAGACCCCACTGTTGCCTATTGGCAAGTCAATGAGAGAAACTATAATGAAGAAAATCCTGAATGGGTTGACGAAAACAACAATTTCTTCTTTGAAGGCGAAGAGGGTTTCTCTGATAGCGGATGGTACTATATTCCCGTTCTGACCGATGGTGGTAAGTTCTCATATTACTGGGCAGAAAGCGCTGAGGATATTGGCTTGGAGTTATCTGGAGGCTATACAGTTGAGCCTTACGTTGCTGTAGCCGACACCGTGGAATGGATGTCGCTGGTTTGTGGCGAGACTGCTTCCCTTTACGGCAGCATCAATGACGGTTATCCTTATGGTTCAAGAGACGTTTCCGACCTGCTTGGCGCACCTGCCGGTTCATACTTAATGAACGGCATCTGGCAGTTCTATGACAAACCCATCTCTCCCTTATGGTTTGACCAAGTATCACTTCTGGTGAAGAGCGACTCTGAGACACCCCTTGCCGATGGCACCAGCCTGAAGATGAAAATCGTGAAAGCAGGGTATAATGAAAAAGGCGGCATAGAATATTATGAGGATCAGGTAATAGCCGAGTTGGAAGCCAAGCCCGAGAATATGGTGGTAACTGAAGCCCAAGGCGGCAACTGGTATGCTCTTATCTTCAAGAATGAGGTAGAAGACGAATTCGGTGTCAGCACAGAGCCTGTGGTGGTAGATGAATCTTTCGCTGTGATTATCGACGGTTTCTTCGACAAAGGTGTTGACGTCTGCTGTTTCGCTTCCGAACAGTTGCCTGATGAAGAGGATTGGGTTGCCCGCACATTATGGCGTCTGACCGACAGCGAGGGCAATTTGATAGAAGATCACTATGGCTGGGTTGGTTGTAACACATTCCTCAGTTTCTCCGGCATCTTCGACGGTGCGAAAGTAGTTGAAAAAGAGACTTATCAATACACAGACGGCACAACTGAAGAAGTTTCCAACCTCAACTACCTGAAGATTGGCGACGATCTGAAATCTGTCAACATGGGTGAGGACTCTCAGGAGTACGCTACAGTGAAAACCATTATGCCTTGGTTCGACAGCAACGACAATGAGCAGTATTACTTCGAAATGCCCGAATGGCTTGAGGTTACCGACAATCAGGTTTTGAACATTACCGACACCTATTCTGACGGTTCGACCTACACCTATGGTTGGGGATTGGCATTCACCGCTACAAGTGCTGTACCCGATGGTGCTACCGTTAATGGCAAACCTGGCCGTTTCGCTGAAATCATCATCGAGGGTAAGGGTGTCGTGTCTAACCCCATTTATGTGCTTCAGGGCGACATCACCATCGAAGATGTTCAGGCTGAACTGGATAATCCCACCGGCATCAACACTGTGAAGACTGACGATACCGTTAACAACGGCAAGACCTACAGCCTCAGCGGTGCTCAGGTCAACAAACACCACCATGGCGTGGTGATCCGCAACGGTAAGAAGATGATTCAGAAATAATCATTTCTGACACATAACCTCACATTGCTCAGCGGCTCCATTTGGGAGCCGCTGACTTTTTTTTGTACATTATTTGGCAAAGCGGAAAAATATCCGTACTTTTGCAGTTTGATATAGGAGACCACGGCCCCCCGTCCCTACCCTCCCCGAGGGGATGGCATAGCTAATGGACTGACGGCTTCAACTTCTATAACTCCCTTAACTTCTTTAACTTCCCATAAAATCCCCAAAGAAACCCCTAAACCGAATAATATCAATAAATAAAAACCTTCAAGAATGAATCAGAATCAATCTGGTAGCAAATCCTACCTATTCTCTATTGTATTGGTTGCCGTCTTGGGCGGCTTACTCTTCGGTTACGACACCGCTGTGATCTCAGGTGCTGAGAAAGGTCTGCAGGCCTTCTTCATGGGAGCCAAAGACTTCACTTACACCGACGGCTGGCACGGGTTTACCTCAGCCTCGGCCCTCATCGGCTGCATCATCGGTTCGGCTCTCTCCGGCTTATTGGCCACACGTCTGGGACGTAAACGCTCGCTCATCATTGCCGGTATTCTGTTCTTCATCTCAGCCCTAGGTTCGATGAACCCGGAATTTCTGTTCTTCAAACACGGAGAACCCACATTCAATCTGCTCATCACCTTTAACATCTATCGCGTGATAGGCGGTATCGGCGTAGGATTGGCATCCGCCATCTGCCCGATGTACATCGGCGAGGTGGCACCCTCGAATATTCGTGGCATGTTAGTGTCTTGGAACCAATTCGCCATTATCTTTGGCCAGTTGGTGGTCTATTTCGTCAACTTCTTGATTCTTGGCGAGCATACCAATCCCATCATCGAATCTATCGGACAAGGCGTGAACGCCATTGCTCCAGGCAGCGACCCATGGACCATCGCCACCGGTTGGCGTTATATGTTCGGTTCTGAGGCCGTTCCCGCAGGCCTGTTCGCCTTGCTGATTTGTTTCGTTCCCGAGACTCCGCGTTACCTCGTGTCGATTGGCAAAGACGAGAAAGCCTTAGGCATCCTCGCTCGTATCAACGGCAGCGAGAAAGCCGCTACCATTCTGCATAACATCAAGGAAACCATCACCGTGAAGACGGAGAAACTGTTCACCTACGGTTGGGTGGTTATCTTCGTGGGTATCATGCTCAGCGTGTTCCAGCAGGCTGTCGGTATCAATGCTGTGCTCTACTACGCTCCCCGTATCTTCGGCGACATGGGCATGGAAGACCCGATGAAGGTCACTGTGCTGATGGGTATTATCAATATCCTCTTCACCCTCGTGGCTATCTTCACCGTGGAGAAATGGGGCCGCAAACCGCTGCTCATCACAGGCAGCCTTGGCATGGCCATCGGCGCACTGGGTGTGGCATTCACCTTCGGCAAACCGGGCATGGAGATAGTCACCGCCATCAGCATCATGGTTTATTCCGCATCGTTTATGATGTCATGGGGTCCCATCACCTGGGTGCTCATCGCAGAAATCTTCCCCAACACCATCCGTGGCGGTGCCGTGGCTATCGCTGTGGCTTTCCAGTGGATTTTCAACTTCATCGTCAGTTCCACGTTCGTGCCGATGTTCAACATGCACCTGAGCGAGGGCGACGACTTCGGCCACTGGTTCACATATTGCCTGTATGGTATCATCTGTATCATTGCAGCCATCTTTGTCTGGCGTATGGTGCCCGAGACCAAAGGCAAGACGCTTGAGGACATGACAAAACTTTGGAAGAAGAACAAGTAAAGATACCCACCTCTGCCCTCCCAAAGTGAGGGAGATAGAGGTGAGAGGTTAGAAGCAAGTAGCAAGAGATTCGTACTAATGATGGACTATTGTCTGAACTCTTGAACTCCTGAACTCCTATAAAAATGAACATTCAACAATTGTTTGACGACAACATGACGGGGCGGCACTTCTCTTTTGAAGTGCTGCCACCGCTCAAAGGCACAGGAACGGAAAGCCTTTTCCGCACTATCGCCAAACTGAAGGAATTGGACCCGCTCTATATTAATATCACCACGCATCACAGCGAATATGTGTATAAAGAGGCGGGCGACGGACTTCTTGAGCGGCGCCGTGTGCGTCTGCGCCCCGGCACCATCGCCATCGCAGCTGTCATCCAACAGCGGTTCGGCATCCCCGTCATTCCGCATATCATTTGCAGCGGCACCACCATCGAGAATATCGAATACGAACTGCTCGATCTGCAGTTTCTCGGCATAGAAAACGTACTGTTGCTACGCGGCGACAAAGCCAAAGACGACCGCGTGTTCACCCCCACCCCGGGCGGACACACCCATACCACCGACCTCATCCAGCAGGTCAAAAGATTCAATGAGGGATTCTTCGCCGACGGCACTCCTATTAAGAATCCCGGCCGGCCGTTCTCATTTGGTGTGGCTTGCTATCCAGAGAAGCACGAGGAAGCACCCAATCTGGAGCAAGACATGCTCTACCTGAAGATGAAACAAGACTTGGGCGCCCAATATGCCGTTACCCAACTGTTTTTCGACAACGAGAAATACTACGAGTTTGTGCGGCAGGCACGCGAGATGGGCATCACCATCCCCATCATTCCGGGCATCAAGCCCTTCGCCAAATTGTCGCAACTGACAGTGGTGCCCAAAACCTTCCATTGCGACATACCGCAAGAACTGGCAGCAGAGGTCATCCGGTGCCACACCGACGAAGATGCACGCCGTCTGGGTATTGAGTGGGCCACCCGCCAGTGCCGCGACCTCTATGCTCATGGTGTCAACAACATCCATTTCTACACTGTCTCGGCAGTCGATGCAGTCAAAGAAGTGGTGAAGAGATTATTGTAAAAGTAAAAAACTGGGGTTGAGCCTATTGGGGCAAATAACCCCTATGAGGGCAATAAAGCCAATAAGATAAGATGCGTTTCAGCGAAGTCATCGGGCAGGAAGAAGTGAAAGCTCGGTTGCGCCAGATGGTGGCCGACAACCGTGTGCCTCACGCCATGTTGTTCTGCGGACCTTACGGCTGCGGCAAGATGGCCACGGCCCTGGCATTCGCCTCCTACCTGCTTTGCAAGACGCATGACAGCGACGACGACTGCTGCAACCAATGCCGGCAATGCGCCATGGTGCGACGTTGGGAACATCCCGACCTGCACTTCACTTTCCCCACCATCAAGCCGAAAGGGTCGCCTGCGGATTACAAGCCCATCAGTGATGACTTTATCCGCGAATGGAAACGGCTGCTCAGCGGCGGACCTTATTTCACCCTGCAACAATGGATGGAACAGCTTCCGGTAGAAAACCAGCAATCCATCATCACTGTGGCAGAAAGCGATGAACTGAGCCGAAAACTGAGTATCAAGTCAAGTCAGGGTGGTTATAAGGTGTCGCTTATCTGGTTGCCAGAGAAGATGAACGCCCAAGCAGCCAACAAACTGCTGAAACTGCTTGAGGAACCGCCCTCGCAAACGGTGTTCATCATGGTGAGCGAACATCCCGAACAACTGCTCGACACCATCATCAGCCGCACACAGCGAATCGATTTCCGCCGCATCAGCGAGGAAGACATCTATCAGGCGCTTATCAACCAGCGGGGCATCGACGAGGATGCCGCCCGACGAATAGCACGCATCGCTGCCGGCGACTGGATGAAAGCCCTCGAAGAACTGGATGCGGGCAATGAGAACCGCCTGTTTCTCGACATGTTTACCATGCTTATGCGTTTGGCATACATGCGCAATGTGAAAGAACTGAAGAAATGGTCGGAAAACGTGGCCACCTTCGGCCGGGAGAAGCAAATACGCATGCTCACGTATTTCATGCGGCTCGTACGCGAGAATTTCATGTATAATTTCCAACAAAAGGAACTGAATTACATGACCGCCGATGAAGAGAATTTTGCACACAATTTCGCACGGTTCATCCATGAGGGGAATGTCATCGAACTGACAGACAAACTTCAATTGGCCGTCCGCGATATCGGGCAAAACGCTTCGGCAAAAATCGTGTTTTTCGATCTCGCGCTGTTTACGATTATGAAATTGAAATAAGCCTCAACCCGACCCTCTCCAAAGGGCGAGGGAATA
>CAMJAO010000015.1 GCA_946403615.1 uncultured Prevotellaceae bacterium | reverse complement strand
GTTTTTCAGATTAGAGAGGCATTCTGGGCCATTCTATCGTCCAGGATGTACAGTTGTTTGAGTCCTTGGGCAAGGAGGAAAACAAGCTGATGGTGCAAAGCATCTACTCTAAGCTGAAAAGACGAAGAGAATGTTTTAGCAGTAATGAAAAGGATGTTTTTAGGAGCAGCAATGGCTTTGATGCTGCTTTTGCCCTCGTCGATGAGGGCACAGGCCACACAGACTGTCAGAGGACAGGTCTGCGACGTGGCTTCAGGAGAAGCGATGATTGGAGTGACGATTACGATTGAAAACGAAGACAACCACCAATCGTCTGGTTTTTCACTGGGCACCATATCAGATGCCAACGGCAATTTCGTTGCCAACGATGTACCCGTAGGACGTCATTCCGTACGCGCAAGTTATATTGGTTATGAGCCATTGGTGCTGAAAGAGCAGTTAGTTTCTTCTGGTAAGGAATTGGTGCTTACACTTCGTATGCGCGAAAGAATCTCTGAACTTGGCGAGGTGGTGGTGAAGCCCCGAGTGAACAAGCAATTGCCCCTGAACGAGATGGCTCAGGTGGGTGCCCGCATGTTCAGCGTCGAGGAAGCCACTCGCTATGCCGGGGGCATGGCCGACCCCGCTCGTACAGCCTCGATGTTTGCCGGTGTGGCGGGCAGTGGTGTCGCCAACGGCATCTCCATTCACGGCAACTCACCGCAGATGCTGCAGTGGCGCGTGGAGGGCGTAGAGGTATATAATCCCAACCACTTTGCAGACATCACCGGTCTGGGCGGAGGCATCTTCACGTCGCTCAACGGCACGGTACTGGCCAACAGCGACTTTCTGACGGGCGCCATGCCGGCAGAGTTCGGCAATGCCCTCTCGGGAGCCTTCGACATGAAGATGCGCGTGGGCAATAACTCGAAACACGAGCATGCCGTGCAGGTGGGAACGCTCGGTGTGGATTTCGCTTCTGAGGGTCCGCTTGGCAAAGACTCGAAGGCATCGTATCTTGTCAATTACCGTTACAGTTTCCTCGAGATAGCCAAGAAACTGCATGCCATCAATATGGAGAAGGAAACACTCGACTACCAAGACCTTAGTTTCAAGATCAATCTCCCCACCAGCGGGGCTGGCACCTTCGCCGTGTGGTTCACAGGACTCATAGACAACTACGAGAACGAGGTGCCCGACGTGTCGGACTGGGAGACATTGTGGGACATGAACGACTCGTGGTCGCGCCAGCGTAGTTGCGCAGGAGGTCTGACACACTCCTATCGTTTCCGCTCGGGGGGCACCCTGCGTTCCAACGTGGCCTTTACCGGTTCCTACACCCGTTTGAAACAGAATGATTATGATGAGCAGATGACCAAGATACCTGACATGGACGGTCGCAACGCCTCATGGAATGTCATCGTCAGCATGCAGCACCAGCACAAGTTCTCGGCGCGCTACACGATGCAGAACGGCTTTGAACACCAGCATTTGGACTTCCACACGTGGATGGACTGGGTAGAAACGGTAGGCGGGCCGCTGTTTCGCGTCTATGAGTCGGAAGGCAACACCGGACTTACCCGTCTCTACACCAACCACAAACTGGCTCTGAGCCGTCGGCTCTCCACTGTGGCAGGCGTCAATGTGATGTGGTTCAACCTCAATGATCAATGGCTCGTTGAACCTCGCTTCAGCGTGCAGTACAAGACATCCGCTTCGAGCACCCTCTCGCTGGCCTACTCCTTGAACAGTCGAAAGGAGACAACGGATACTTACTTCGTGACAGGCGAGGACAATAAGTCCTTGGGGCTGACCCGTTCCCACCACATCTCCGCATCCTTCGCACAGCGTTTGGGCGACAATGCCATGCTGAAGATTGAGCCCTACTGGCAGTGGTTGTTTGATGTGCCTGTGGAAAAAGGGACGACCTATTCCATCCTGAACCACAATATGTTTTTCCAGGACCGTGCACTGGTGAATGACGGCGCAGGACGCAATTACGGCATCGACCTGACGCTGGAGCGCTACCTGAAAGACGGGCTCTACGGCATGATGACCGCCACCCTGTTCAAGTCGGAATATCGCGACGCACAGGGACAGTGGCACCATTCGCGCCACGACCGCGGTTACATCGCCAACATCCTCGGCGGTAAGGAATGGATGGTGGGAAAATCCAAGAAAAACGTATTAGGACTGAACGGGCGTCTCACGCTGATGGGCGGCGACCGCTATACACCGATCTCAGAAGGCATCACTTTCGATGACATAGCCAACCGTCCCGACAAATCTGTCCCTGAGGTTGATGTCACCAATCCCTTCAATGCGCAGAAGGGCATGAATGTGGGTTATGCCTTCTCGGTGAAATACACTCTTAACAAACGCCACACCGCGCATCACTTCATCCTCGAATATCTCCAGATAAAGACCTTTCAGGGCCAGACCTTCGACCTCCGTACCCATGAGATAGTCGACAAGTTCACCTCGCTGACTTTCCCCAACATCGCATATAGGGTGGAGTTTTGACCAAAACTCCGGTTACCAAAATATTATAGACAAAGTATTTGACCTTATCGCAAAACCTCTGCTCAAAACGGCAGAGGTTTTGCACTTTTACCAGCATACTATTTGTATTCTAACCAATCAATATCGACAAACCCATTCGTATCGTTGTCGCATTGCGTAAACAGTCCAAGCATAACCCCTGTAAAACCGCCAATGGTTTCTGTGCTAAGGAAACGGTATTCCATCTTGGCCAACTGGATGAAGTCAACACCGTCAGATGACGCCAGCATATAGTAAAAGTTCTGGTCAGACGTGATGCGCAGGTAAGCACGGTTGCCTTTTAACGCGAATTCTTTCTCACTATGGCTGGTCTGGCCCAGTCTCACGTTTGATTTGATATATATTTTACCCTTTCTTTTCTCCGCCACCACATCATAATGGTTCAGCGGTGCAGCATACGCAGTGATGCCTGCCTGCATTCCTTCCGTGATGTGGGAGAGGTCAAGCATTGCGGTTGCAGAGAATTTCAGTTCTGTCTGTCTTCGGGCCACGAAAGTAGGCGACGCCGTTTCGCTGAGGTCTGTCTTACTTGGACGGAGTCTGAGCCACCCGGGGCGTTCTGTCAGAGAATACTTGGTATAATCTGGGTTGCACAGGCTCATCCACCCCATAGGCAAGCCCAAAGAATGATAACTATCTTCAGGTGCTTCACGTTTCACATAATTGAATTCTTCTTTTACAGATTCCGTAGTCATCTGAACCAGAGGAAGCGTTTTACATGTCATGTCCGTCTGCAATGTACCATCCTGATTGACCACAGGCCATCCGCCTTTCTCCCATTGTACTGGCGCAAGCATTGTCTCGCGCCCCATCACATGCTGCAGATATCCGCTGGTGCGGTAGCCCAGACAAATCATCCACCATGAAGAATCGGGAGCCTGTACCAAGTCGGCATGACCCAGACCCTGAATATTGCTGTTTTGCATCTTCATGTTGAAGTGAGAAAGAATGGGATTTGCGCTATTGGGCTCGTAATGGCCGAACAAACTTTTGCTGCGAAGGATATTCACATGATGTCCATGTTCGGTTCCGCCTTCTGCCAGCAACAGATAGTAATAGCCATCCTTCTTGTAGATGTGCGGTCCTTCTGGATATCTGCCGCCAAGACCTGTACCCAAATGATGTATGTCACCCAATTTCTTACCTGTCACCACATCAATCTCGCAAATCTTGATGTCGCCTTCCTTCCATAGGAAATAGCATTTCCCCTCATCAAAGAAGAGCGTGGGATCGCAACTGCCTATGGCAAAGTCTATCACGATGGGATCAGACCATTCGCCGGCAGGGTTGTCTGTCCACACATAGAAATGACGTCGCGAAGGGAACACCGTGGTCACCATGTAGAAACGCCCTTCGTTGTAGCGAATGGTCGGCGCATAAATGCCGCTGTTACCGTCTGTCTCTTTTAAGTCCACCTGCGAAGGTCTGGACAGGCAGTTGCCGATTTGTTCCCAATTCACCAGGTCTTTGCTATGGAACACCGGTACTCCCGGGAAATACTGGAATGTGCTGTTTACGAGATAAAAGTCATCGCCGGCACGGCACACACTTGGGTCTGCATGAAAACCAGGAAGCACAGGATTCTTGAATCCTTGAGCAAATCCCAATGTCATCTGCATCCCTAATAAAAGAGACAATAATAGTTTGAATTTCATTTTTGAATAGTTACTCCTCCTTATACGTTGCACCTCCAGAACCTCTCCATCATGCCCTAAACATCCGCCTTTTTCTCTATCACGATGGTATCTACGTTACGCACGGGCTGGAGGGTCTTCAGATGTTCGGAAAAAAGCCATGCGGCCAAGAGCAAAAGGGCTCCTATGATGCAGATGACAGCCAAAATGTGTTGACGGCGGTTCACCATACTGTCACGCTTATGAAACTGCGTTTCCAAAGGCTCTGCCTTGACGGTAGGGATATGGTCATCGCCCGGAGCATCCGCATTCTCAGGAGATTCCGCGTTTTCCGAATTCTCCGAACCGTCGGCGACATCCGTCGGCACAACCTTTCCTGACAGCAGCGACAAAACCTCATCGGCCGACTTGGGTCTGCGGGCAATGGTCGGTTGCATCAGCCAGAAAACGACATGGCGCAATGTGTCGCCCACGTTCTCGGGAAATTGGAACACCGCCTCGGAATATTCGTCGCTGTCCACCTCGGGCGGACGGTGGCAGGTGAGCAGGTGATAGAGCGTTGCGCCCAGCGCATAAAGATCGGTCCACGGTCCGAAGCGGTCAATCTGCATGCGTATCTGCTCTGACGGAGCATAGCCACGCGTATAACAAAGCGTGGTCGACATCGACTCTTCGACTGACTGTGCTTGTTTGGAAGCGCCAAAATCGATAAGACGCACACGATTGTCCTGGTCAATCATCACATTGGCGGGTTTCAGGTCGAGATGCCAGATGCCGTGGGCATGTACGGTGCGCAAAGCGTCGAGCAACTGCATGAGCACACGGCGCGCCTGCTCATCGCTGAGCGGTTTGCGCATACGTGTCAGACGCGCATCCAGCGATTCCCCGTCGATATAATCCATCACATAATAGGCCGTGCCGTTCTCCTCGGAACAGTCATGCACACGCACAATGTGGTCGTTGTGCAACGAACTGATGCGTTCGGCCTCGCGCTTAAACTTCGCTAACTGTTTCTCAAACATCGACACGTTCTCACTGTTGCTCACCTTCACGGTCAGTTGGTCGGTATCTCGGTGATTCACGCCACGGATGAAAAACTCTTTCACAGCCAGACGTTGCCCGAAATCGACCGACGACACGGCATAGGTGTTGCCGTATCCGCCCGACGACAGATATCGCTGTACACGATACTTGCCATGAAGGACCGTATCTACTGGTAACAGACGAGTAGGCTCAAGCAATCCGGTTTCAGACATTAGTGAAAAAGTTAATGATTATTATTTTCATGGCAAAATTAGTAGTTTTTGCAGAGAAATGCACTATATTTGCAACGAAAATAACAATACAACCCAATTTTTAGCACAAAAATGAGAAAAATGACTTTATTGACTGTGGCTCTCTGCGTCATCGCTCTGACAGCCACGCTGACCGCCGCCATGCCCGGAAAGGATAACATTATCACAAAAGAAGGCGGTATGACTGTGGTGAACACCACCACTTTGGCAAAGGATGTGATAGGATACAACGACATCACTCCTGTGAAGATTTACATCCAAGGCAATAAGATTGTGAAAATCGAAGCACTCTCGAATGACGAGACACCGCGTTATTTTGCTAAAGTGAAAAAGAATCTTCTCGACAAATGGAACGGCATGACCGTGGCCAAAGCACAGACTGCATCCGTTGACGTGGTGACCGGAGCGACCCTCTCGTCGAAAGCCGTCATCGAAAATGTTCGCCGCGGACTGAAGTATTTCAAAAACCGCAAGTAAGGCCTATAAGCACTACAAGGCTCATCAGCCCATACTCATAACAAGAGGCACTGCCCATGGGGTGGTGCCTCTTGTCGTTAAATGTGACTCTAAGTTACTATGAATGTGCGACCGTAACCACGATTCTACATCTTCTACAAAAATATACATTGAAATAACTCCGACGACAAATTATCGGCAAGAAATGATGCAAATGTTCAAGATAATATGTATTTTTGTAGTCAGAATCTTATAACGATATTTTTTGATGAAAAAAATCATCCTGACAACCGTCTTTTCACTTGCCGTGGCTGCAGCCATGGCGCAATTTTCCGAAAAAGACAGCACTGCCTTGGTTCTCATACAGACAGGTTCGGTAGATAAAGTGACGGAAAGCCGCATGAACAAGGGACTGGTCACCAATTCGCTCTCGGCACTGAGCGGACAGGCGGCAGGTGTGAATGTGACAAACGGCGAAAACCGCATGGCCATGCTCTCCAGTGTACGTGTGCGTGGCACCACCTCACTCACAGGAGGCAATGACCCCTTGGTCATCATCGACGGCGTGTCGTCTGACCTCGCCACACTCTCCAGTATCTACCCGGCCGACATCGAGAGTTTCTCCATTTTGAAAAACGCTGCCGAGACCGCTCAATACGGTTCGCGCGGCGCATCGGGCGTCATACAGGTGACCACGAAAAAAGGGCATGGCGGGCAGTTTCATATTTCTTATGACGGCAACATCGGTTTCCAATCGGTGTTTAAAAATATCGAGATGCTCGACCGGTATGAATATAACGCCACCGCACAACGTCTCGGACTGTCGTATCTCGATGGTGGGTCGGCCACCAATTTCCGCGACGCTATCACGCGCACAGGACTGGTGCAGAATCACCATGTGGCGTTTAGTGGAGGTTCTGAGACTTCCAACTATCGCGCCTCTATCGGTCTGATGGACAACAACACGGTGATACGCAACAATGATTTCAATTCCATCATGACGAAACTCGACCTGTCACAACAGGCTTTCGACGGACTTTTGAAAATCGACCTCGGTGTGTTCGGTTCCTCACACAGAAACAAGAATATCTTTGACGAGCAAGGCCTGTTTTATGCGGCGGCAGCGCAAAACCCCACAATTCCCAGTTATCAAACCATGGAGGGCGAATGGATGAAAAACACCTCCGCGTCGCAAATCAGCCACCCGATGGCACTGCTGGAAGAGAAAGACCATGAAAAAATACTGAATGTCAACACACACATAGGTTTTACTTTTGACATCACCCGCGACCTGAAACTCAAACTGTTTGGCTCCTACACCTTCAATTCAACTGAAAACAAGCAATACCTGCCCACATGGGTATGGGCACAGGGACAAGCCTACCGTGGAGAGCGAAAGACTGAAGATTGGCTGGGTAACGTGACACTCAATTATCAGCACACATGGGGCATCCACCACCTGAATCTGACTGCCCTAGGCGAATATCAGGAGAGCCACAGGTCGGGATTTTACACCACGGTCAGGGGGTTTACCACCAATGAGTTTGGCTACGACAACCTGAAAGCAGGTTCGCTACGGCCATACGGAGGTACGGGGTCGGATTGGGAAAATCCCATACTCGCCTCATGGATGGGAAGTGTGAAATACACATTGCTCGACCGTTACACGATAAATGTCACCGCCCGTGCCGACGGGTCTTCAATGGTAGGTGAGAATGACCGCTGGGGTTTCTTCCCCTCCATCTCGTTCGAATGGGATGTGATGAAAGAACCGTTTATGAGAAAAATGCCGGTCATCAGCCGGTTGAAATTCAGAACGGGTTCAGGCCTTTCAGGTAATCTCGGCGGTATCGACTCATACAACTCCCTGCAATTGCTTCAACCCACAGGCATCGTGCCAGTCTATGGCACCACGGCAGTGACATTGGGATATGTGCAGAACGCCAACCCCGACCTGAAATGGGAGACACGCTCCTCTTTCAACGTCGGTATGGACCTCGGTCTCTGGCGCAACCGCATCGTCATGACTGCCGAGTATTATTATTCCAAGACACGTGACATGCTTTACCTCTACGATGTGAGCGTGCCGCCCTTTGCTTATGACAAACTGTTGGCCAATCTGGGTTCGATGAGCAACAGCGGTTTTGAGTTGGGTATTGGCGTCACGCCTATTGAGAAACGCGACATGGAGTTGAACATCAATGTGAATATGTCATTCCAGAAAAACAAGCTCATCTCATTGTCGGGCTACTACCAAGGTCAATATATGTCAGGAGGCGAAATGTCACCCATCGGTAAACTCAACGGCGCGGGTTTCCACGGCAGTAACAACAACATCGTCTATCGTGCCATCGGACAACCGCTTGGCGTGTTCTACCTGCCCCACTGCACCGGAGTGAAAGACTATGGCGACGGTACCAATTATTATGAGATAGCCGACTTGGACGGCGACGGCATCGCTGACAAAGAAAAAGACCGTTATATAGCCGGACAGGCCACACCGAAGATGACACTCGGCTCGAACATCAGTTTCAGATATAAAAACTTTGATGTCTCACTGCAAATGAACGGCGCTTTCGGACACAAAATCTACAATGGCACATCACTCTCTTACATGAACATGGGGTCATTTCCCGACTATAATGTAATGAAAGGGGCACCGGAGAAAAACATATATGACCAAGAAGTGACCGACTACTGGTTGGAACCGGGCAACTATCTCAATTTTGACTATCTGACCATCGGATGGTATGTACCGATAAAAATCCGCCATATCAACTCGCTCAGGTTGTCATGCAGCGTGAACAATCTGGCCACCATCACCAGTTACAGCGGTCTCACTCCGATGATCAACAGTTATGTGGTCAACAACACCCTCGGCATCGACGACAAACGCTCCTATCCGCCTTACCGCTCCTACAGTTTCGGGGTAAGTATACAATTCTAGGGAGCCCTCTTAAAACTTCCACATTCTCAAAAAAGGACTCTCTTTACCCAATTCTCTACCTTCATAAACGATGAAACACCTGTCAATATATCTTTTCGGTTTGTTGTTCTTCTGCAGTTGCCTAGATGAGCACCCACATGACCAACTCACAGAAGAACAAGCCTTCGGCGACGCGTCCGGCCTGTATATGAACGCCGTGGCCACACTTTACAACTATATCGGCGGCAATGCCGACAGTCAAGGGTTGCAAGGCACCTCGAGGGGAGTCTATGACCTGTGCACCTTCACCACCGACGAGGCAATGCTGCCTACACGTGGCGGTGACTGGTTTGACGGTGGATTGTGGCAAGAATTGTACCTGCACACTTGGACCGCATCGTGCATGCCCAGCGGCGACACATGGAAATATCTGTATAAGGTGATTGTACTATGCAACCTGTCGCTCGAACGGTTGGAAAAATACCAGTATCTGCTGCACCCCGACCAGTATATGCTTCTCACATCCGAAGTACGGGCCTTGCGATGCATGTATTACATCTACCTGCTCGACCTCTATGGCAGGGTGCCTTACATCACATCCACCGACATCGATTTCTCGCAAGCAGAGCAAGTGGAAAGGAAAGAGTTGTTTGACTTGATATATAAGGAACTGATGAGCGTGCAGCCCAACCTCTCTGAAAAGCACAGCAATCTGAAAGGCGATTATTACGGACGCATCACCATGCCCGTCGTCTGTTTCCTATTGGCAAAGATGAACCTCAATGCTGAGATATGGACCGACAATGACTGGACCGACGAATCACGACCCGACGGTAAAACCATCATGTTTGATATTGCCGGCCAGAAGCTCAACACTTGGCAGGCTTGTATCTATTGGTGCAAAGAACTGGAGCGCAACGGTTATCAACTGGAAAAGGACGAATATGACAATTTCGCCGTTAGCAATGAATCGTCGAAGGAGAATATTTTCGTCATCCCCATGAACAAAAATCTCTATACCAATCAATTCAAAAACCTCTTCCGCTCACGCCATTACAACCATGGTGCTGCGCTGGGTATGGCTGCAGAAAACGGCACCTGCGCCACCATCTCGACCGTGAAGACATACGGCTACGGGACAAACGAGTTGGACACGCGATTTGACAAGAATTTCTTTGCCGGCACCGTTTATGTTGACGGAGTTCAGGTCACTCTCGACAATGGCCAACCGCTTGTTTACGAACCGCTGGAAGTGGAACTCGACATGACGGGCACGCCCTTTGAGAAGACCGGCGGGGCACGCATGAAGAAATATGAGACCGACCGCACCGCGCTCAATGACGGATTGCTGCAAGACAATGACATCGTGCTTTTCCGCTATGCCGATGCCGTGTTGATGATGGCCGAAGCGGCAGTACGCAATGGCGACGACGGTTCTGAATACCTGAATATGATACGCAAACGAGCGAATATGCCTTTACGCGAGGCCACACTCGACAATATCCTCGACGAGCGACTCATGGAACTGGCTTGGGAGGGATGGCGCCGGCAAGACCTCATCCGCTTCGACCGTTTCCATCTGCCCTACGACCAGCGTCCACAAGCCCCGGGAGAGTCCAACCGCTACACCACCGTCTTCCCCATACCCGGCAATGTGCTCTCACTCAATCCAAACAACAAACAAAACCCGGGGTATTGACCCCAACCAGTTCTCACAAAAGGGGAAAAACCTCCCTGACCCACCCCGAGGGGAGGAAATAGTAAGGACACTAAGCCCTTAGCCCTCTACCCTAAACCATAAACCATAAATGCGCTTTCCCCTCATCGGCATAGAACGCCACCGCATCGGTACAGACGGCATAGGAGTGACCACCTTGGTGGCATTCCATGGCTGTCCCCTGCGTTGCCGTTATTGCCTCAACTACCAATGCCTGAAGCCTGAAGGCGTAAGGTGGCAGAAAGCGCCGCAAGAAGTGCTCGACGAGGTGATGATAGACAATCTATATTTTCTCGCCACTGACGGAGGCATCACCTTCGGAGGAGGCGAACCGGCGCAAAGGAGCACGTTCATTGAGGAGTTTTGTCGCATAGCGCCACAAGAATGGCACATCACCATGGAAACAAGCCTCAACGTTGACCGTGAGCATCTGAAGCGCCTTCTGCCGTACATACACCATTATCTGGTAGATATCAAGGACATGAATCCCGACATCTACCGTGCCTATACGGGTCGCGACAACCAGCGTGTCATCGACAATTTACAATGGCTTGCCGAACAGGGCAAATGCGACAATGTGACCATCCGGTTGCCCCACATCCCCGAATTCAACACCCCCGACGACATCACCCACAGCCGAAAACAACTCGAAGCCATGGGTTACCACGGCTTCGATGAGTTTGATTATATCACAGATGTGAGAGAATATAAAGAGTCAACTCACACTGAAAAATGAACATTGTCTGGAAAAGACTTTAAGGTCCTTAAGAACTTTAACTGCATTTCCAACAGAGACGGATATCACTTATCCTCCATAAACAGCGGGTCTTCGGGCATCACCATGATGGGTTTTTGTTTCTCCATCTCAAGGATTTCAGCCGGCACATATTTTTTGTTGACCACCAAGCGGAACATGTATTCCTTCATCCAGCGCTCGGTCATGATGAGACAGCCCGACTGTCCGTAACTCGGACCCCATGAGTTTTCCACCTTCCATTTCTTCGCATTGCCATTCTCGTCCAGATCCACGGCGGTCAGCGTCATGGCATGTGTCGAACCGCTGTCGAAAGTCATGATGCGCTGCGCCTTGTTCATGGTGAAGGTCGTGCCGAAGAGCGACTCATAATCGTAATTGTCGAGGTCGAGATAGCCGCGTTTGCGGTCGAATTGCTTGCCCACATCGTACGAGGAATACAACTTATGTCCGTCTTTAATGGAAGCGATGGCCATTTTCTCGATGTCCTCCATCGGCAGGTTGATGTATTTCCAGTTGTGTCCGTCGTAGGTATGACGGTCGTATTCCACCTCGTAGGTCTTGTAATAGGGACGGCGCGGGTCGTTCATCGCCATGATGAATGTGCCATTGATCGGGCCGCCCACCGTCTCCTCGTAGAAAGATTTCGGGGTATAACGTTTAGGTGCGCTCTGCTGTTTGCCGTTCTTGTCTTTGAAAGCGTAGGTGAATTCCTTGACGGGCTCACCCAGCGTGATAGCCAGAATGTGGTAGATGGTGCCGAGCATCTCGGTCTTGCGCGACTGGATGTTTGCCGCTTTTTTGCCGTCGGCAACCATTTGGCGCAGTTCCAGTCCATACTCACGCAGTTTTGACTTGACAATCGACGACATACGCGAGGTGTTGTCGGCGCTATATGACTCAGGCATGACGCTCATGGGCACCAGACCGTATTTCTCAGCCAAATCGGCCACGCCGCAGAAGGTACCGCCGTCGCCGATGGGAGTCTTGAAGAAGAACTGCACCCGGAGGTCGTCGATAGGTTTCTTAGCCGTGTCGATGATGCCTTGCAACATCAGGTTGGCTTTCTCCAACTGGTCGTAGAAGAAAAGATAAGCCTGTGAATATTCCACGGTGAGCGAATCGCTCTTCAGGGCGAAATCAGACCGCAGCACGTTGAGTCCGCTGAACAGCCAGCAACGTCCGCTGCTCTTCTGGTCATGTATCGACTGTTTCTTCGTCTCGTTGCTGAAATAGGTATCGACAGGTCCCTCATTGCTGAAGTTTTTCGCCAGATTGTCGATAGAATTGGCGGCTATGGCGTTGAACAATGCCTTGTTGACACTGCCCGAGCCCTGCGACTGTTCTATTTGTTTCAACATTTGCGGAGAGATGCCGCCGTTGTTTGTCTGAGCAAACGATGTGGCCGCCACAACCATTGCGGCGAGCAGGCTTTTGATTCTAAATTGATAAGTCATAATATGGAGTGATTAAATTTTAAGGAGTGAAGGAATGGAGGAGTGAAGGAGTGAAGACAATAGTCCGCTGATGGGGCTTTCTAGGGACCGGAGGAGTGAAGACAATAGTTCACTAATTGGGAGTAGAGGAGTAATGGTTTCACATCTCAACTTCCTTCACTCCTCAACTACTATTTACGATTATACTGCTCAATATACCGCAGTTCGGCCTCGAGCATCTCCAATTTAGGCATCGGGCTTCCCGCCTCGGCAGCAATGCGGATGGGGCGTGAATAGATATAGCCAATCTCCATGGGACGGTGGAAATCGTAATCGAGTTTCATGCTCGGAGAATAAGGCACCATCGCACGGGTCATCTCCATCATCTTGTCAGCAAACGAAGAGTCGAGTGTAGTCACCCCGCAGGCTCTCGCAGCATTGATGACTTCCATCATCTGGTCATAGATAAGCCGCTCCGTCTGGGGATTGTTCAACAGCATGTCGGTCTGTGCGTTGAGCGCCACAGTCATCCCGTTGAAAGGCATATTCCACACGGCTTTACGCCAACGAGCCTCTTGATACTCCACTTGAGCAGTCTGTATGCCCGCCTCGCGGAAATCATCGACGAGCGCTGCCATCACAGCCTTGTCCGCACAGGAGTAATTGCCGATATTAATGCTGCCGTAGCACTGATGCGAGATACGCCCCGGTTCGGTCTTCGCACTGCATATAAACGCCAATCCGGCGGCCAACCATGCCCCGGGAACCATCTGCTGAACATCATGCTCCACGCCAATGCCGTTTTGAATCAGCAACACAAGCGAACGCTCATGCAGCAGAGGAGGCAACAACTTCGCCAAGAGGTGGTTGTTGGTAGTTTTCAATCCCACAAGCACCACGTCGCACTTCGGCATCTGTTCTACCGACTGATAAGCGTTGACATGAGGCAGTACAAACGATCCGTCACACGAATCGACCGTCAAGCCGTTTTCTACAACATAGTCATAATCACGATGAAGCAGGAAATGCACTTCCTGCCCCGCACGCGCCAATTTCGAGCCATAATATCCTCCTATGGCGCCTGTGCCAATCACTGCGTATTTCATCTTTCTACAATATCGCTGCAAATATACGACAATTATTTTGAAAAAACGAAATGCTAATCATGAAATACGAAATATAAGAGGATAGAAGAATTAAAAGTAGAATTTGACGCTTTTTCAAAAAAAAACCTTATTTTTGCAGCAATAAACTGATTGAAATCATGAAAAGAATTCTTACTGTTCTGTTCTCTATTTGTCTGGCGACTGCCGTGCAGGCGCAATTACTCTACCAAATCAGCGGCAATGGTCTGGGAAAACCGTCGTACATCGTAGGCACATATCATATGGCTCCGAGCTCTTTTACCGACTCCATTCAGGGATTGCGCGATGTCATCAAAAGTTGCCAACAGGTGTATGGCGAACTGGTGCAGTCGGAGATGCTCAAACCCGACATCGCGGCGAAAGCCCAACAAGCCATGATGTTGCCCGAAGGCATGACACTCAGTAAATTGTTCACTCCTGAGGAGATGACACGCATCAAAGATTACACGAACAATTTGGCCGGTCCTTTGGCAGGTTCCGTGTTAGTGTCGCAGATGGAGAGGATGACACCTCAAGCCGTCAGCACCACTTTAGAGGTGCTCAACTATGTCAAGAAAAGCAACAGTCTGAATGTGGCTAACGGCATTGACCTGTATTTACAGCAATATGCCACAGAATTAGGAAAAGAGGTTGGAGGTCTGGAAACGGCTGATTTCCAGATAAATGCTCTTTTCTGCAGCAACACGATTGAGCGACAAAAACAACTGCTCCTGTGCATGGTCGATCACCCCGACATCATCGACCAGATAGCCGAATTGGTTATCAAATACTATTTTGCACAGGATCTGGAAGGCCTGAAAACAGCTATGGACATTAAAACAGGCGACGCCTGTGACGACACCCCCGAAGAGGAGGCCCGCATCATCGACAACCGCAATGCTGACTGGTTGACAAAGATGCCTGCCATCATGCAAGATAAATCAACCCTCTTTGCCGTAGGAGCCGCCCACCTCTTCGGCGAAAAAGGCGTACTCAATCTCCTTCGTGAAGCAGGATACAACGTCTCCCCCTACCCTAACAAACTCCCATAATACCCTTCTACACCCATTGCTCCCATTATTCTCATCAATGACAAATCCCCTAAATCACCTAAATATCATGAAGAAATATTATTACATTGCCATCGCCGCATTCTTCACAGGAATGACGCTGGCCGGATGTCAGAAGTCGAAAGAGTCGGTTCCAGCCAATGCTGTTGCTGACAGTGAGAATCAGACCGCCATCACAGCCGATGAGCCTACGGGCAAAGGTGGTGACGCCACTGAAGAGAGTTTCGAGAAGAAAAAAGTGAAAGTGACCAAACACGACAACAAGAAGAATCTCGACCTCAAGATAGAGGTGGATTATCCTATTTCCGGTCCCGAAAAAGCCTTGCAATCCACCCGCGAATACATCATGGAACAATTGGTAGCACCCATGGTTTTCATGCCCGGCGAGAACAAGCAAAAACCGCAGTACACCGGCGACCTGAATGACAAGGAAGCATTGGTAGAATACTATGCGCAGGCATGGATGAACTATCTGACTGAGGATTGGGACGAGAACTGCCCCGGAATGGAAGTGGAGGTGGAGATTGAGCGGATAGAATCTAATAGTCTGTATGTCAGTTATGAGGCGAAGGTCTATCAATATATGGGCGGTGCACATCCCACCCGTGAACAGCGAGGTATGACTTTCCGTTTATCCGATGGGAAACGAATTACGAATTTCTTTGACAAAACACCTGAAGACGTCATCAAAAAACTGATAGTCGAAGACGTGGATGACAACCTGAAACAGTATGTGCGCGACGGTGGAATGCCCACCACCCAACCTTACCTGTCTGACGGCAGCATAAGATATCTCTATCAGGAAAACGAGATTGCGACTTACTCTGACGGCATCATCGAGATAAACATCGACCTGAGCGACATCATCAAATATTTCAACGACGAAGCAAAAGCGCTGTTCAAAGACTGGAAATTCATCGCCAACGATGATGACGACGGGATAGGATAAATCAAAATCGGGATAAAGGGGTGCGTAAAAATGGAACGGATTCTTTGATTTGTCTCAATTTTACGACCATATCACAGGGCATAAAATGAAATTTCTTTCATTTTGAGTGCTTATTCGATATTTTGCAGTAATTTTGCAACTGCCTTTTCGTATCCCAAATGCTATGGAACAGGAAAAATACGAACTGTTAAGCAAAATAAAATACCCCGAAGACCTAAGAAAACTCGGTGTGGATCAATTACCGCAACTGTGTCAGGAGTTGCGGCAAGACATCATAGACGAACTGTCAGTCAACCCCGGCCATCTGGCTTCCAGCCTGGGCGTGGTGGAATTGACTGTAGCCTTGCATTATGTCTATCACACCCCCGATGACCGCATCGTGTGGGATGTAGGGCATCAGGCTTATGGACACAAAATATTAACCGGCCGTCGCGACCAGTTCTGCACCAACCGCAAGATGCACGGCATCCGGCCCTTCCCCTCGCCCATGGAGAGCGAGTACGACACCTTCACCTGTGGCCACGCATCCAACTCCGTCTCGGCGGCACTGGGCATGGCAGTGGCAGCGGCGATGAAGAAAGAAAACCGTCATGTCGTGGCGGTCATCGGCGACGGAGCCATGAGCGGCGGACTTGCCTTTGAAGGGCTCAACAACGCTTCGTCAACGCCCAATGACCTGCTCGTCATCCTCAATGACAATAACATGAGCATCGACCGCTCCGTGGGCGGCATGAAACAATATCTGCTGAGTCTGAACACCAACGAGACGTACAACAAACTGCGATTCAAACTCTCGCGGTGGCTCAACAAGCGCGGCATGATGAACGACGACCGGCGCCACGGACTGATACGTCTGAACAACGCCCTGAAATCGGCCATCAGTCATCAGCAGAACGTATTCGAGGGTATGAACATCCGATATTTCGGACCTTTCGACGGCCACGATGTGAAAAACATCGTCAGACTGCTGCGCCAACTGAAGGACATGAAAGGGCCCAAACTGCTCCACCTGCACACCATCAAGGGAAAAGGGTTCGGACCAGCAGAACAAGAGGCAACCATTTGGCATGCTCCGGGAAAATTCGACGCAGAGACGGGCCAGCGCATCAAATCCGACGAGGTGAACAAACCGCCGAAATTCCAACAGGTGTTTGGCGAGACATTACTCGAACTGGCACGCCGCAATGAGCACATCGTAGGAGTTACGCCCGCCATGCCCTCGGGCTGCTCGATGAATATCCTGATGAAAGAGATGCC
>CAMJAO010000014.1 GCA_946403615.1 uncultured Prevotellaceae bacterium | reverse complement strand
ACAAGGAGAATGCCGGCATCTTCTGCCACAACAACCCGTGGGTGATCATCGGCGAGACCGTGGCGGGACGCGGCGAGGATGCTTGGGAGCATTACAAGAAGATACTGCCCTCATATGTGGAGGAAGACCGCCAGACGCTGCACAAGGTGGAGCCTTACGTCAACTGCCAGATGGTGGCGGGCAAGGATGCCTTCCGTCCCGGCGAGGGAAAGAACTCATGGCTCACGGGTACTGCCGCTTGGATGTGGTACACCGTGTCGGAGTTCATCCTTGGTATCAAACCCGACTATGACGGCATCCTCATCGATCCCTGTCTGCCCAAGACTGCGAAGGAATACACTGTCCGTCGCCGTTTCCGTGGCGCTGAATACGAGATTCACGTCCAGAATCCCGACGGCGCAAGCAAGGGCGTGAAGAGTGTCACTCTCGACGGCAAAGCCCTCGACGGTGCTCTCGTTCCCTTCGTTCCCGGCAAACATGTCGTTGAAGTTATCATGTAATACCCACTTTCCCAAGGCATCTTAGGTCTTCCAGGGTCTTCCTGGGACAACCTAAGATGTCTTATTACTCTCATGGAGAATAACTATACCCTCCCCTCGGGGAGGGATAGGGAGGGGGCTAAAATCTTATAATACTATGAACACAAACTATGAATTACAAATGAATGCCAACCAGTTGGTGGCATTCTTGCAAAAACCTGCGGCGGAGTTCACGCGTGCCGACATCATCCGGTTTGCCGAAGAACACGATATCCGCATGGTCAATTTCATGTATCCTGGTGGTGATGGAAAATTGAAAACACTCAATTTTGTCATTACCAACAAAGCGTACCTTGAGACCATCCTCACCTGTGGAGAACGGGTCGATGGCAGTAGTCTTTTCTCTTTCATTCAGGCTGGCAGTAGCGACCTCTATGTGCTGCCGCGCTATTGCACTGCGTTTGTTGATCCCTTTGCTGAGATACCCACACTCTGTATGCTCTGCTCATTCTTCGACAAGGACGGCAAAGCGCTGGAGAGTGCTCCCGAACACACGCTGGCGAAGGCGTGCAAGGCGTTCCGCGAAGTCACGGGCATGGAGTTCCAGGCAATGGGCGAACTTGAGTATTACGTCATCTTCCCCGACGACGAGATGTTTCCCGCCATCGACCAGCACGGATACCATGAGTCTGCTCCTTATGCTAAAGCCAATGAGTTTCGTGCGAAGTGCATGAAATTCATCGCTCAGGCGGGCGGACAAATCAAATACGGACATTCCGAAGTGGGCAATTTCGTACACGACGGAATGGTGTATGAGCAGAATGAGATAGAATTTTTGCCCGTCAAGGCCGAACAGGCTGCCGACCAGTTGATGGTGGCTAAATGGGTCATCCGCAACTTGGCTTATCAGATGGGGCTGAATGTGACGTTTGCCCCGAAAATCACGACGGGCAAGGCGGGTTCTGGCCTGCACATCCACATGCGCATGATGAAAGACGGACGTAACATGATGCTGCATAATGGACAACTGAGCGATGATGCCCGCCGCATGATTGCCGGCATGATGGATCTGGCTCCGAGCATCACGGCTTTCGGCAATAAAAATCCGATGTCGTACTTCCGGCTCGTGCCCCATCAGGAGGCACCCACGAATGTGTGCTGGGGCGACCGCAACCGCTCGGTGCTGGTGCGCGTGCCTTTAGGATGGACTGCACAGACCGACATGAGCAGCATTGCCAATCCGCTCGAGAAACCCTCTGATTATGACACCTCGCTCAAACAGACCGTGGAGATGCGCTCTCCCGACGGATCGGCCGATCTCTATCAGTTGATTGCGGGTCTGTGTGTGGCTTGCCGTCACGGATTTGAGATGCCTGACGCACTGGAGGTGGCTGAACGTACATACGTCAATGTCAATATTCACGACAAGGCCAATAAAGACCGCTTGGAACAGTTGGCACAATTGCCCGACAGTTGTGTGGCATCAGCCGACTGCCTGCAGCGTCAGCGCAGCGTGTTCGAGGAATACGGTGTGTTCAGTCCCGCCATGATCGACGGCATCATCGCTGCCCTGCGCAGTTGCAACGATGCTTCCCTGCGTCATGACATCGAACGCTTGCCTGGCGAGATTGACAAACTCGTCCGCCGCTATTTCCATTGCGGATAATTATAAGAAGTGAGAGGTAAGAGGTGAGAGGTAAGAGAATACTTATGCAAACAAATTTCAAAGCATAACACTTCTCTTACCTCTTACCTCTCACCTCTATTTTACTTCTCAATCAAGATTCTTGCATCTACGGCGATAACGTTCTTTTCGTCGGCGAGCAGCGGGTTGATGTCCATCTCCTTGATTTCCGTGGCGAAGCGGAGCAGGGTTGACAGCCGCACGATAATCTCAGCGTAACGCTTCTCGTTGATGCCCGCCTGTCCGCGTGTGCCCTTGATAATCTTATAGCCGCGAAGAGAGCGGATCATTGAGTAAGCCTCGTCGTAGGTGAGGGGTGCCAGACCGCTCGACACGTCTTTCAACACCTCGACGAAGATGCCGCCAAGACCACACAGCACGATATGGCCGAAACGAGGTTCGTATTTCGCGCCGATAAACAGTTCGGTGCCTTTAATCATCTTCTGTACCATCACGGCGGTGGCGTCAGGTATCTGCATCATGCGGTCAAACTCAAGTGCCAGATGCTTGTCGGTTCGCACATTGAGTGCTACGCCGCCCACGTCGCTCTTGTGAACCGGTCCCACCACTTTTGCCACGACGGGATAACCCACCTTTTGTGCGAAGGCGATGAGCTCTTCTTTATTTGCGCTCACCATCTCAGGCACCATCGGTATGCCGGCACATGAGAGCAGTTCGTGCACTTTGTCGGGCGATATATATCCATTGTCCTTGATGCCGGCGATGATTTCGCGGAGACGCGGCACATCCACACCAAACAGTTCTATCTCCGTCGAGGCAGGTTTGGGTGTGCGCATGATTTGTGTCAGAGCGGTGGCAAGTGTCACCTCGTCGCTGAAATTGACGTGTCCTTTCTTCAAAAATTCTTCCACCTCTGGTCCGGCGGTGTGCAGTGAAGGCAAGATGGGGAAGACAGGTTTCTTACACTCTAAAATCTTCTTGTGCAGCACATCGTAGGTCTCGTAGAGTTGCACCAGTCCGGGTGTACCAAAGATGACCATGATGGCGTCGATATTATCAAATTTGTTTTCGCAGTAGTCGATAGCGATGCCAAGATGTTCGGGTGTGCCAGTTGCGAGGATGTCGATGGGATTGGCAGTAGATGAGCCGGGGAAGAGTTGGGCTTTCAACTCTTCGGCCATCGGACCGCTCAGTGGTGGTACTTGCAGACCGCCTTTCGACAGCGCGTCGGTGAGCATCACGCCCGGACCGCCGGCATGGGTGACGATGGCGAAGTTCTTGCCGGTAAGCGGAGGCAAGGTGAAGATACAACCCACTGTGGTCAGTTCCTCGCGTGAGAAGCAGCGCACGATGCCGGCCTTACGAAACAGTGCCTCGACTGCGGAGTCACTCGACGCGATGGCGCCCGTGTGCGACGAGGCGGCACGGCTGCCGCTCTCGCTGCTGCCTGCCTTGATGGCGGCTATGCGGCATCCTTTCTTGATGAGCGACGAGGCATGGAACAACAGTTTGTCGGGGTTGGAAATATTCTCGATATACAACAGTTTCACCGGGGAGTCGGTCTCGGGGTTGAAGTTCTCATCCATGTATTGTAACACATCTTCGATACCAATCTGCTTGCCGTTGCCGATGCTCCAGACGGAGTTGAACTGCAAGCCTTTGATGACCGCCGACTCCAGAATGAACACAGCCGTAGCACCCGAACCGCTGATGAAATCCACTCCTTTGGGGTTGAGTTGCGGTATGGGCTTGGTAAATACACTGTGATGCCATGCTGTGAGCAGACCGATGCAGTTAGGGCCGATGAGTGAGGCTCCGTATTGTTCGCAGGTGTCGATGATACGCTGCTCGAGCACGGCACCCGCCTTAGTCTCCTCACCGAAACCGGCGGAGATGATGATGAACGCGCGCACCTCTTTGTCGCGGGCAAGCATCTCTACGTAGTCGGGGCAGAATTTGGCAGCCACCACGAGAATGGCGAGCTCCGTTGGCGGAATCTCCTTCACATCGTGAAATACTTTGATGCCTTGCACCTCGTCTTCCTTGGGGTTGACGATGCGCAGCGTGCCTTGATAGCCGCCCTGCAACAAGTTTCTCACCACGGCACCACCTGGCTTATGCACATTGTTGGAACCGCCGATGACCACAATACTCTCTGGTTGAAGCAATTGTCTGTTAATCATAGTTTGTCAAGGTTTAAGATTATCTGTGGCAAAGGTACGAATAAGCGAGTAAAAAGCAAAATATTTTTTGCTTTTTCGAGCGGGAGTACCTTCGGGCGCAGCCCAAAAGACGATTATCCGACCACTGTGGCAACGATACGGCGTGGACCGCCATAGTCGCGGAATTCACAGAGGTAGACGCCTTGCCATGTGCCGAGGTTCAGTCTGCCACGGGTGATGGGGATGGTGAGGCTCACGCCGACAATGGTTGATTTGGCGTGAGCGGGCATGTCGTCAGAACCTTCGAGGGTATGATCGTAATAGGGCTCGTTTTCACGCACCAGATGGTTGAATATTTTCTCCATGTCGCCGCGCACGTCGGGGTCGGCATTCTCGTTGATGCTCAGGGCACACGACGTGTGCTTCACGAACAGGTGCAGCAATCCAGTCTCTGGCAGCTGTGGCAACTGCCCCAGTATCTCATCCGTCACCAGATGAAATCCCCTGCGTTTAGCGGTTAATGTAAATTCGGTCTGAAACATACTTTTAATGGTTTAGTGTAGAGGGTTTAGCGTTTAGTGTTCTCCCTAGTCCCTCATTCTCATCCGTTTAATCCGTGACATCCGTTATTTATATGGTTTAGTGTAGAGGGTTTAGTGTTTTCCCTCATCCTCATCCGTATAATCCGTGACATCCGTTGTTTATAAGGTTTACTGTCCCATCCTGCCCTTAATTATAATTTGTAAAATTCGAGAAATTCGTAGTTCTAAAAACTTGTTGTCGAAAAAAGTCTCGTGTACTAATCATTCCCTCCCCTCGGGGAGGGTTAGGGTGGGGGCTCCTAGGAGGGTTAGGGTGGGGGCTTTGGGGGCTCCTAAGACTTCGCGTTCACGCTCCCAATATCTGTTTTGCGTGCTCTTTCGTCTTCACCTGTTTAGGTGTGATGATACGCTCTACGATGCCTTCCTCGTTGATAATAAACGTGGTACGGAAAGTGCCGAAGTATTTCCGTCCGTACATACTCTTCTCGCCCCAGGTGCCGAAAGCCTGATTCAGGGTCAGGTCGGTGTCAGCGATGAGATGGAAGGGCAGATTGTTTTTCTCGATGAATTTCGTGTGTGATTTCTCGTCCTGTACACTCACGCCCAGTACCTCGAACCCCTGTGCTTGCAGTTCGCCGTAATTGTCGCGCAGGTTGCATGCCTGTGCTGTACACCCAGATGTCATGTCTTTAGGGTAGAAATATAGCACCAGTTTTTTACCGTGGAAATCGCTCAGACGGATTTCCTTACCGTTCTCGTCACGTCCCAGTATCTCGGGAGCCTTGTCGCCTATGTTCATATTTTGGTTTTTGGTTTAGGGTGAAATGGTTTAGTGTTTTATATCACGCTGCGAAGTTAATGTTTTTATGTCACATACCACGTTAATAAACGCTTTTTTTTCATTGCGGTCATGCTTTTTGTCAATGTGACATTTGGCGGTCTAATGGATTCTTAGTATTTTTGCACTCGTAGTTACTAACCTGTTTTCCCGGCTATGTCACAAATCAATCAGTCGCAGATGTTGCCCATAGGAGTCATCCTCGGTGGCCGTTACCGCATAGAGCGCTATTTGGCGTCGGGCGGTTTCGGCAATACCTATGAGGTGCTTCACACGCATCTGGGACAAAGATTGGCCCTCAAGGAGTTTTTTATGATGGGTGTCAATCACCGCGCACCCGACCATCTCACCGTAAGGGTAAGCAACGAGGCCAATACTACCGGATTTTCCATACAGATGGAAAAATTCCAACGTGAGGCTCAACGGCTGAGCCAGTTGCATCATCCCAATATCGTGCATGTCACCGATTTGTTTGATGCCAATGGCACTTCCTATTATGTGATGGATCTCATTCAGGGCGAGGCTCTCTCTGCCAGATTGCGACGTGGTCCTCTGTCGGAAAATGAAGCCCGTAACGTGCTCACGCAATTGCTCGGGGCTTTGGAGACCGTCCATGCCGAGGGACTTACCCACTTGGACATCAAACCCGACAATATCATGGTCGACAGGTCGGGTCATGTCACGTTGATAGATTTCGGCGCTTCCAAGCAGATGAGTCTGAATCAACGCACCAGCATGTCTATGTCCGGCATGGCTTATACACCCGGTTATGCACCGTATGAACAGGTGGCGCAGATGACGGATAAATTGGGACCTTGGACCGATTTCTTTGCGGTCGGAGCCACAATGTATCATCTTTTGACGGGTAATCGTCCGCCCGAGGTGGAACCCTCCACTTATTCTAAGGCTGTGTTCGCATTTCCGCCACAGGTGAGCATGCCGATGCGGCAATTCATCTTCAGCATGATGAATCCTGACCGCCTGAGCCGACCTCAAACTGTCAGCAAGGTACGCTTACTCCTCAATCCTGCTCCTGATACGGTCGTAAAACCGACCAATCCCACACGGTCGTATCCGCAGAATCCCACTCAGACGTATTCGCCCGATACGCCCCGAAAGACCAATAGCTCCAGTTCCGCAAAAAGGCCCGGTACGCCCGCTCCGCGCAAGAAATCAGCTTTTGCTAAGGCGTTTCCTTTTATCGCCGCATTTGTCATTGGCGGATTGATTTTGGCGGGTGTCATTCTCTTGAACAATTCCAAGAAAAAACCGTCGGATGCCGAAACAAAGAAACCTCCCGTTGAAAAAAAAGATCCGGTGAAAGAGAGGGATGACTCTGGCGATTACTCCGAGGCTCCTTTCGATAATTGCGGTTCATTTCACGATGGTCTTGCGCCTGTTCAAATCAATGGCAAATTCGGTTTTGTCAACAAGGATTGGCAATGGGCGGTCAAACCCAAATATGACAGAGTATACGAATTCTCTGAGGGCATGGCTATCGTCATGATTGGCGATAAAGCTGGATTCATCGATAAAGAAGGTAGTGAGGTCATTCCCGTCATTTTCGAAGACTGTGATTTCTTCCATGAAGGATTGGCTAAAGTACGTCTGAAAGGGAAAGTCGGGTTTGTCAATCAAGACGGTAAACGTATAGCGGCCTGTAAATACGATAGGGCTTGGGATTTCTCAGGCGGTTTGGCTGCTGTGATGTTGGACGACAAATGGGGATATATCAATAAAGAGGGCGAAGAAGTCATACCTTTCATTTTTGACGATGCTGATGATTTCCAGGATGGTTATGCGCGTGTCAAGAAAGATGGCGAGTGGGCGCTGATTGACCGGTCGGGAGAGGTCGTTTTGTCTGAAACCGGCGCATATCTGTGCGAATACTCCGAAGGATTGGTCGGAATTGGAATCAATGATAAGTTCGGCTTTGTTGATATCGACGGTATGGTGACCGTAAGGATGCAGTATGATTTTTGCGGTCAGTTCAAGGATGGATGTGCGGCCGTTAAAATAAATGATAAATGGGGCTTCATCGATAAAGAAGGCGATCTCATCATACCTGCCCAATATGAAGACGTTGAGAATTTCGAAGGCGGGTTGGCTCGTGTCAAACGTAACGGCAAATGGGGTATGGTCGACAAAGATGGTGAAGTGGTCATCCCGATTGAGTTTGACGATGTTGGGCCTTTCTCCGAAGGTTTGGCATATTTCAAACTCGACGGCAAATGCGGATATTTTGATAAACAAGGAAACAAACAAAAAATAAAAATCAAGAAATGATGGGTAAGATGTGAAGAAGGTTACCGATGCCTGTCTGTACCGTAGACGTTTCGCCCTTCAATAGTGAACCACTGTCATTTTACTTCTTTAACTTCCTTATCTTCTTTAACTCCCAAAGGTAAAAAACTTCAAACCTAAAACAAATATGAGAGATTTCAATTTTTATGCGCCCACACAGGTGGTGTTCGGACGCCGATCAGAAGAGCAAGTAGCAGAACTGGTGAAAAAATATGGTGGCACGAAGGTGCTCATCCACTATGGCGGTGGCAGTGCTCGCCGCTCGGGCCTGCTCGATAAGTTATTCAACATTCTCAATGAAGCCGGCATTCCATTCGTGGAACTGGGCGGAGTTGTACCCAACCCCCGCTTGTCGCTGGTACGCGAAGGCATAGACCTCTGCCGCCGCGAAAAGGTAGATTTCATACTCGCCGTGGGTGGTGGCAGCGTCATCGACTCGTCGAAAGCCATCGGCTATGGTGTGCCCTACGACGGTGACGTGTGGAATTTCTGGATAGGGAAGGCAAAACCGCAAGCCTGTCTGCCTATCGGCTCCGTACTCACCATTCCCGCTGCGGGCAGCGAGATGAGCAACTCGTGTGTCATCACCAACGATGCCGAAGATCTGAAGATGGGTATTAACAGCGACCTCTGCCGTTGCCGTTTCTGTATCATGAACCCTGAGCGTACATTTACCTTGCCTCCCTATCAGACGGCTGCCGGTGCCACCGACATCATGATGCACACCATGGAGCGCTATTTCACCCCTGAAACCGACATGACTCTGACCGACGCTATATCCGAGGCATTGTTACGCACGGTGAAGGACAGCGTGTTCGAGGTACTGCGCAATCCTGAGGATTACCGCAACCGTGCACAAATCATGTGGGCTGGCAGTCTGTCGCACAACGATTTGACCGAATGTGGCACGTGCAAGGATTTCGCAACACACCGCATCGAGCATGAGTTGAGTGCGATGTTCGATGTGACACACGGTGCTGGTTTGGCAGCCCTTTGGGGCAGTTGGGCGCGTTATGTGATGCCTGAGAATGTAAGCCGTTTCGTGCAGTTCGCTGTCAATGTGATGGGCGTTGCAAATGATTATTCCGACCCGCAGCGCACTGCTGAGATGGGTGTGGAGGCAATAGAGCGCTTCTACCGTGCCATCGGCATGCCTGTCAACATCCCCGAACTACTGGGCCGTCCGGCCACTGAGGAGGAAATCGTCGAGATGGCCCGCAAGTGTTGCCACGACGGTAAAATCACCCAAGGCTCATTCAAAGTGCTCAACCAGTCCGACGTCGAAGCCATCTACCGTATGGCAAACCATTGATTTTTCAATGATGAATGTGGAATGTTGAATGTGGAATTGTCGCTTCGCGATGAAGAATGAGTGAGTGGTGAATAGGTTCGTTCGCTTTTCCTCATTCAACCTTCCCGTTCATTCGGCATCAATGGATTCCGGAAATATACTATTGTCCTTAACTTCTTTAACTTCCTTAACTTCTTTAATTTCCACAAGAACCTGCCCTCCCAAATCCCCATCCTCCGCTTAGCGTTGCCGATGATTGTGACGAATATCACGGTGCCGCTGTTGGGACTGATAGATGTGGCTATCGTCGGACATATTGGCGATGCTACTTATATCAGTGCCATTGCTGTAGGCTCGATGATTTTCAATGTCATCTATTGGATTTTCGGCTTTCTCCGCATGGGCACCTCGGGTTTGACTTCGCAGGCGCTCGGACGGCGCGACCTGACACAGACCACCCGTCAACTGGCCCGTTCTACGGTGGTTGCCTTGTGCATCGCTGCCCTTATTTTCATTTTTCAAGTTCCCCTCAAACACCTGGCTTTTCTTGTAATACATCCCGACCCTGAGGTCATCCCTCTTGTGTCTGTCTATTTCAACATCTGTGTGTGGGGCGCTCCCGCCATGTTGGTGCTCTACAGCCTGTCAGGATGGTTGGTGGGTATGCAAAACACACGTTTGCCCATGCTGATATCCATCACGCAGAATGTGGTCAATATTCTCGTTTCGCTCATGTTGGTGTTCGGATTGGGTTGGCGCATCGAGGGCGTGGCGGCAGGCACGCTCATCGCGCAGTATGCCGGATTGCTGATGGCTGTGGCGTTAATAGCGTGGCATTATGGCCGCCTGCGTCGTTATTTTGCGTCTGAGGGCTTGTTGAGATGGAAAGAGATGTCAAGATTTTTCCGAGTAAATACCGATATCTTCCTTCGTACGTTGTGTCTGGTGGCTGTCAATCTGTATTTCCTCGCAGCGGGCAGCCGTCAGGGGGCTCTCATCCTTGCCGCTAACACCCTGCTCATGCAGTTGTTTATGCTTTACTCCTATATCATGGATGGTTTTGCTTATGCGGGCGAGGCGTTGAGCGGCAAATATCTGGGAGCAGGCAATCGTGTGGCCCTGAGAAAAACCATTCGCCATTTGTTCGGATGGGGTCTGGCGGTTGTCGTGATTTTTACATGTGTTTATGCTTTGTGGGGACCCTCGTTCCTCACTCTGCTAACCGACGACACAACGGTTGTCAACGCCGCCACGGATTATTTCCTTTGGGCGGTGGCCGTGCCGTTGGCGGGTATGGCGGCCTTTATTTGGGACGGCATTTTCATCGGCACCACCTACACGCGTGGTATGCTTATCTCCTCTGCCATTGCCGCAGCCGTCTTCTTCATCGTCTATCTTTTGCTACGCTCCGTATGGGGCAATCATGCGCTATGGCTTGCATTTATTCTTTTTTTGCTTATGAGAGGTATAGTCCAGTCGGTTTTAGTTTTTTTTAGTAAGTGAAAATCGTCTGATTAGGCAAAAAAGCATTATCTTTGCAAACATATAGGTATCTCTTTTGTTCATTAGAAAACATTCGCTTATGAAACGTATAGTAGGAATCCTGTTACTTATATTGTTTTTCATGCCTATGAAATTGTTTAGTCAGACATATAGCGCACTTTGGAAACAAGTAGAAAAGCAACAAAAACTGGACAAACCCCGTTCGGTCATGGCCGAACTGGATATAATCCGCAAAAAAGCAGAGAAAGAGAAGGCATACGGCCATCTGCTCAAAGCGGAATTGCTATATATCAGCACCGAGACGAGCATCACCCCCGATTCGCTGAAACCTTCAGTGGACCGCTTGGTGGCAAAGGAAGCGAAGATTCGTCAGAAAAGCCCTGTCCTCGCCGCTGTTTATCAAACCGTGTTGAGTCGCATTTACAACCGTTATAGCAACCTCAGCCCCGACAACTATAAACTTAGCCGGGAATACAAGGAGTTGGCCTTGCAGAATCCCGCTTTGTTGGCTGCCACGAAAGCAACGGAATATGTGCCGCTGCTCGTAGAGGGATATGACAGCCGGTGGTTTGACAACGACCTGCTCAGTGTCATCGGCTATGAACTGGGTGAATACAAGATATTGCACGACTATTACGTCAACACACCTCTGCGCTCCGCTGCCTGCCTCACTGCCCTGCAGTTGGCGAACGAGCACCGGTGGTGGGGATCCCGGGAGTTTAGGAAGTCGGAATACGTCCAACAATTGGACTCGCTCCTCATTGAATACCGTGACCTAGATGTGGCTGGCGAAATAGTCGTTTCCAGATATGAGTTCATGGAGAGGGCATCGGACGTGACCGTCGAGGATCGCGTCAACTACATTCGATCCGCCATCGACAGATGGGGCGACTGGCCACGCATGAACCAGTTGCGCAATGATTTGAAAGAACTGACCCAACCCACGTTTAACGTCTCTTTTGGTAAGAATGTGACACGGCCGGGCATTGCACACAAAATAGAGATAGAGGGACTGCGCAATATCAGACAACTGACCATGACTGTGACCAAATTGGATCTGGATGCGTCGAAAGAATATGAAGTCTATAACAAAGAGACATACGCCCTGTTGAAAAAAGCGAAGATAGCCGGCTCGGAGCGGATGGTGAAGCACGATTATGCCGGACTGCACGACTATCAAATCGTGGAGAAGGACACGATGACCATCGAACCGCTTCCTGTCGGTGTCTATCTCGTGGAGTTCACTACCGACAACAGTAAAGTCGAGCCGATGCGTTTCATGTATCATGTCACCGACCTGTATATCTTGCAGCAGGAGTTGCCTGAAGGTAAAATGCGTATTGTTGTCGTGAACGCCACTACCGGTCAACCCGTTCCCAATGCGAATCTGAAGTTCCTCCCAAGCCGATGGTCAAGTAATAAGACGGTCACCGAGGCAAAGTGTGATGCTAAGGGTGAATACCTTGCCAATTATGTAAACAATGACTTTGAAATATTCGCTTACACCTCTCAAGACAAAGCGTTGCCCACCATAGGCGCCAATGGCAATTACAGTTATTATCCGGGCAATCAGAACACGAACTTTATCTACCACATCTATACTGACCGGAGCATCTATCGCCCTGGGCAGACCGTTCATGTGGCGGTGGTGGCGATGAAGAATAAAAAAGGATTGGAAACAGAAGCCTTTGCCAACGAGTCCATCAAAGTTACCTTAAACGACGCCAATTGGAAAGAAATAGCTGTGGAGACTTTGACGACGGATGAATTCGGCACTGCTTCCGTGGATTTCAACCTTCCGAATGACGGTCTCAACGGTCATTACTCCATCCAAACCAATCACGGCAGTTGCAGCTTCCGTGTGGAGGAATATAAGCGTCCGACGTTCCAAGTGGAATTTCCCAAGGTGGAGCAATTGTATCACATTGGCGACACGGTCGTGGTCATGGGGCATGCCCGTACTTATGCTGATGTGCCGGTGCAGGGTGCCAATGTAAAATATACCATCACTCGCCGTCAGTCGTTGTGGTGGTACCGGTATGGGGGCTCTTCTGATTATGGCACACAAATAGCCTCCGGCACCGCTGTCACTGATGCCGATGGCGCGTTCCGTGTGGAGATACCCATCCAAATTCCTGAATCGGAAATCAACAGCCGATACCCGCAATTCTATAACATTACTACCGTGGCTGAGGTAACCGACCAGGCCGGTGAGACCCGCAGCGGAGAACTTGTGCTGCCCATTGGCACACGCGAGACGGCTTTCGGTTGTGACATCCCCGACAAATTTGAGGTTGACAGTCAGAAACAAATCACTTTCGCACTGAACAATGCGGCAGGAGTGCCTGTCAATGGCACTGTCAGTTATCAGTTCGACAATGGAAAGATGATGAAGACCGAGGCCAACAAGTTGGTATCATTGCCTAAATTCACATCGGGCAAGCATCATCTCCATGCTGTTTGCGGCAAGGACACGCTCGACCGCGATTTCGTGGTGTTCTCACTGCGTGACAAGCGCCCCTGTGTCGAGACGCACGACTGGTACTATCTCTCTGATAACACATTCCCGAGAGATGGTAGCGCCGTGCATCAGCAATTGGGCTCGAGCGATGACCATGTGCATGTCATTTACACCATCATTTCTGGCAGCAACCTCTTGGAAAGCGGCTCGTTTGAGTTGAACAACGAGAACCAGAACCGTGACTTCAAATACAAAGAGGAATGGGGCGCAGGCATTATACTCAATTACGCTTGGGTGCGCGATGGCGTCTTCTACCACCATTCACAGTCCATACAACGCCCGCTGCCCGACAAACGACTAAAACTGGAGTGGACCACCTTCCGCGACCGTCTGAAGCCAGGTCAGCAGGAGACGTGGACCCTGCGAGTGACGAATCTCGACGGCACCCCAGCCAAAGTGCAGATGCTGGCTGTGCTTTATGACCAGTCGCTCGACCAGATAGTGAAGCACCAATGGTCGTTCAACCCACAGTTGTATCAGTCATTGCCTTCGAACTCCTGGGCGGGCATGTCATTCGGCTCCTTGTCAAGCTCTAGCGTAGAGCCGTATAAGCAACTGGTTGTCAAAAACATGATGTTTTATCATATTGATGATAGTTTGTTTAACTTCTATTCAAGCCCAATCATCCGTTATAGAAAATCTGTCGACGGGATTCAAATGGCCATGGTTGAAGAAGCTGCCATGGAAGATAATTTTGTAGGTCGTAGGATGACGAGGGCGAAAGAGAGCGTCGAAGGACTCGCACCAGAGAATGATGAATCGGCAACCGCCAAGGGCGACGCCGTTCAATTGCGTGAGAACCTCAATGAGACGGCATTCTTTTATCCAACCTTGCTCGCAAATGGCAATGGCGATGTGGCCGTCAAGTTCACCCTGCCGGAAAGTATCACCACTTGGCAGTTTATGGGATTTGCCCATGATAAACAAATGAATTACGGATTCCTCAACGGCGAGTCGGTCGCGAAGAAAGATGTCATGGTGCAGCCCAATATGCCCCGATTTGTTCGTGCAGGCGATCTGGCGCAGATTACCACGAAGATTTTCAACACTTCCGACAAAGACCTCACCGGCACCGCAAAGATGGAACTGCTTGATCCTAAGACCGAGGCCGTCGTGTTCACAAAGAGTCAGGACTATTCAGTCGCGGCTGGACAGACCGCTACAGTGACCTTCGATTATCAACCCGACGGTGAGCAGGCCCTGCTCATCTGCCGCATGACAGCACAAGGCAACGGATACAGCGACGGCGAACAGCATTATCTGCCCGTATTGCCCGACCGTGAACAGGTGCTGAACACGCGTGTCATCACGCAGCATAAACCAGGTGTCAAGGAGATTGACATCAACCAGTTGTTCCCCGCAGGCACGTCAGACCGCAGTCTCACCGTGGAATATACCAACAACCCGGCTTGGATGATGATTCAGGCATTGCCCACTCTCGCTGTTGACGACAATGAGAATGCCATCTCGCAGGCTGCCGCGTTCTACGCCAATGCCATCGGACAGTATCTGATGAATCAGTCGCCGAAAATCAAAGAGACCGTTGAGGCATGGAACCTCGAACAGGGCAACCAGACTTCGCTCAACAGCAATCTGGAGAAGAACCAAGATTTGAAGAACATTGTGCTCAATGAGACTCCTTGGGTCATGGATGGCGACTTTGAAACCAATCAGCGCCGCCAGTTGGCCGACTTCTTCAACGAGGAGAAGATCAACAACCGTCTGGCTGCCGCTATCGATAAACTGAAGTCTCTGCAAAAAGGCGACGGCGCATGGAGTTGGTGGAAAGGCATGTCCAGCAGCCGATACATCACAACCGAGGTGACGGAGATGCTCGTCAGACTGAACAGCATGACCGAGACTCGTGAGGAGACAACCCATATGCTCGAACGTTCTTTCGAATATCTCGGAAAAGAACTTGTCGAGGAGATGAACGAAATGAAGAAAGCGGAGAAGAAGGGAGCGAAAAACCTTCGCCCGTCGGAATGGGCTGTGCAGACACTCTACACCTTTGCGCTCGACGGACGCGAGTTGCCCGCCAATGTGGCCCAGGCACGTCAGTATATGGTCAACCTTCTGGCAAAACGCACCACCGAACTGACCATTTACGGCAAGTCAATTGTGGCTGTCATCTTAGCCAAGAACGGCAAGGGTAAGAAAGCTGGCGATTATCTCGAGAGCATCTGGGAATACAGTGTGATGACAGAGGAAATGGGCCGTTATTATGACACGCCGAAAGCCTATTATTCATGGTTCGACTATAAGATTCCCACACAGGTGGCTGCCGTTGAGGCTATACAACTGTTGCGACCCTCCGACGAACAGACCATTGAGGAGATGCAGCGCTGGCTGCTCATGGCGAAACGTACACAGGCGTGGGATACGCCTATCAACAGCGTCAATGCTGTGTATGTCTTCATGAAGGGCAACAACAAATTACTCGAAGACCGCGAACCCGCAACCATCATGGCCGACGGACGTCAATTGATAGTCGAGGCGAGAAATGCCGGATTGGGCAGCGAGAAACATCGTTTGACTGATAGTGAGATACCCGCCAAGATTACGGTCAACAAACCGTCGACTGGCACATCATGGGGTGCTGTCTATGCCCAGTTCACACAGAAGACCACGGAGATTTCCGATGCCTCCACAGGCTTGTCCGTCAAGCGTGAGATTATCGCCAATGGTCCGTTGAAGGTGGGCGACCGCATTAAGATACGTCTTACCATCGAGGCGACCCAGGACTTCGACTTCGTGCAGGTCATCGACAAGCGCGCGGCATGTCTGGAACCTGTCTCACAACTCAGCGGTTACCATTACGGCTATTACTGCTCGCCCAAAGATCAAGTCACCAATTACTATTTCGACCAAATGGCCAAAGGCACACATGTGGTCGAGACAGAGTATTATATCGACCGCGAAGGCACTTACACTACCGGTTCATGCACTGTGCAGTGCGCTTATGCACCGGAATACAGCGCCAGAGCTCACGCGGAAACTATTCAAGTCATCAAATGAGAAAAATCATTCTAAACATGCTGGCGGCGGCGGCGCTGCTGCCGCTGTCAGCACAGACTATCACCCCAACCTCCAGTGTTATCGACTGCGGACAGGTCGTCTATCAAAGTCCTGTGACTGCACAGTTTGAATTGCTCAACGAGAGCGACAAGGCCATCTATATCTCTGACGTGCAGACCAGTTGCGGATGCACCACGGTCAATTATCCCACCGGCAGCATACCGAAAGGCAAACCGTTTGTCATCACGGCGCAATACGACGCCAAGATGCTCGGACACTTCGAGAAATATGTCGATGTGTTCACGTCGGGCAATGAGGAACCGCTCATGCTTACCATGCGCGGTGTGGTCGTGGCTGAACTGAAAGGCTATGTGGGTGAATACAATTTTGTGGTTGGCCGCCTGAAGACCGATGCGCAGGATTTGCTGTATGATGATGTCAACCGTGGCGAACGGCCAGTTCATGAGATTCATATCCTCAACTCGACCAGTGAGACTGTGACCCCTGTGTTCATGCACCTGCCTGATTATCTCAAGGCTGAGGTATCTCCTTCTACACTTTCTCCGGGACAGTCGGCTGTGGCACGACTCACACTCGAGTCCGACAAACTGCGCGACTTCGGTCTGACGCAGACTACCATCTATCTCGGCCAGTATCCTGGCGACCGCATCAGCCCGGAAAAGGAAATGGTTATATCGTCGATTCTGCTGCCTGATTTCACACATCTCACGGAGAATCAGTTGGCAAGGGCTCCTCAGGTGCAGGTTTCTACCTATAACCTCGATTTGGGTCGCTTCGACGGCAAAAAGAAGAAAAAAGGCTCTGTGGAGATAGAGAATACCGGTCAGACACCGCTCGAGATACGTTCGTTACAGATGTTCACACCCGGACTCAAAGTGGAGTTGGGCACCCAACGGCTCAGACCCGGCGAGAGCACGAAGTTGAAGGTCACGGCCGAGCGCAATGTGCTGCGTAATGTGAGAACACAACCGAGAATCCTCATGATTACAAATGACCCCACCAATCCCAAAGTAGTCATCTATATCGATGTGGAAGAGTAGGAGACATTGAACAGAACTTTATGATTAGGATACCTTCAACATAAAAACCCTTAAATCGAAACACATACAATGGAACACCCGGAAAATAGTGAGGAATATAAAGGATTAACTGTCAATAGCGGGGTGGAACAACCGTCAATCATCAACCCCTATCTGAAGCGAAACCGTTTCCGCCGCCGCGAGATGACCGTGGCGGAGATGGTCGAGGGCATCACGAAGGGCGATGTCACCATTCTCAGTCAGGCGGTCACGCTGGTGGAAAGCGTCAACCCCACACATCAGGCGAAAGCGCAGGAGGTGATTGAGAAATGTCTGCCCTTTAGCGGCAACTCCGTACGCATAGGTATCAGTGGTGTGCCGGGAGCGGGAAAGAGCACGTCGATTGATGAGTTTGGCTGTCATGTGCTCGACCGTACTGGCGGCAAACTCGCCGTGCTGGCCATCGACCCGTCGTCGGAGCGCTCCAAAGGCAGTATCCTTGGCGACAA
>CAMJAO010000013.1 GCA_946403615.1 uncultured Prevotellaceae bacterium | reverse complement strand
ACCAGTACCCATGCAAACAAAAATAATATCTTTTTCATATACATATCTCAAAATCAGTTACTGTCTCCGGGTGATATCAAAAAGAAAATGGAATAATTACAATAATTTCTGATAAAATAATTATTCCAATTTCTTTCCGAAAAAACAGTTAATCGTCTGTCTAATGATTCAGATGTTCCTTCATGTAGTCACGGGGCGACATACCGTAGAAACTCTTAAACTTACGCGAGAACGACGACGGTGAGCCGAATCCACAGATATAAGTGATTTCCTCGATGCTGTGGTGCTGCTCGGAAAGCAGTTGTGCCGCCTGTTTCAATCGTATGTTGCTGATGAAGACACTGGGCGAAAGGTTGGTCAGTTCCTTCATCTTACGGAACAGGTGTACACGGCTCACGCCCACCTCGTCGGCGATGGCATTGACATTGAAGTCAGGATTGCTCAGATTCTTGTTGATGACGGCGATGATACGGTTGAGCAGTCGCTCGTCGGGCGATTCCGCCGTCACTTTCGTGATTTTATTATCCGCCGACTCATTGCCAGAGAACTTATTGCGCAGTACCTCGCGGTTGTGCAACAGGTTGTCGATATTCACCTTGAGGATTTCAAGGTTAAACGGTTTGTGTATCACGGTGTTGGCACCCAGTTCGAGCAAAGCCAACTGATCTTCCTCGCTGTCTTTTCCCGTGAGCAGGATAACCGGCACGTGGTTGGTGTTGACATGCGATTTCAGCTTGCTGCACAGTGTTGCACCATCCATCTCGGGCATGATATAGTCGGTAATAATCAAGTCGGGCACACGTTGCAGAATGCCTGTGAGCGCTTCGCGTCCGTTGGTGTAAGTGGTCACCTGATAGTCTTTGCTCAGTTCGTTTTCGAGGAATGTGCGTATTTCCGTATCGTCGTCCACCACCACAATACTGCGTTTCTTGTTGCCAGCGTTTAGCGCTTCATTCTCAGAGGCTGATTCTTGGTTGTCGTTTTCTGTTTCGTTGACACTCTCTTCCTCCACGCTTTCGACAGTTTGGTTGTAGATGTCGATTGGTTCATCCACTTCTGGTTCGGTCGCCAATTCTTCGGGTTGGAGGTGTTCCTTACCCATAGGTAGGGTAATGGTAAAGGTGCATCCTTTCCCCTCGTTGTTGGCGGCGGTGATGTCGCCATGATGCAGCACAACAAGCGATTTCGACAGGTCAAGCCCGATGCCGGTACCGGTGTGGTTGTCCTTACCCGTTGACACCTGATAGAATCTGTCGAAGATGCGCGGCAGTTTGTCTGCAGGTATGCCTATGCCGTCGTCAGCGACAGTGATGACAGCCTGGTTACCTTCGCGGCGGGCATTGATGGTGATATGTCCGCCTGTCGGTGCGAATTTGAACGAGTTGCTTATCAGATTGATGAGCACCTTGTCAAACTGTCCCCGGTCAATATATACAGGCAATGACTCCTCGGAATGCTCAAAGGTGAGGGTTATCTGTTTTGACGTGGCCTGATGCTCAAAGAGTGTGAGCACGTCGTCGGTGAACTTGATCAGATCGGTCTCACGCATTTTCAAAGTCAACTGCCCTTTGTCTATCTTCCTCAGGTCTAACATCTGGTTGAGTTGGCTCATCATGCGGTTGGCGTTGCGCTTAATGGTATTGAATATCTTCAGCCTCCGCGGGTCTTTCTCACCCTTCATAAGTGTCTCCAGCGGTGCGAAGATGAGCGTCATGGGTGTGCGCAACTCATGGCTGATATTGATAAACGTCTTCAGTCGTGAGTCGCTCATCTGCTCAGCATGGATATGCGCCTGCATACGCAGACGGGTCTGCTCTTTCTGCTGTCTGTTGCGGAAATACCACCACAAAAGTGCTCCCAAGAGCAGCAGGTAGATAATATACGCCATGGTGGAACGGTACCATTCCGGATGAATGACGACGACAAATTGGCGTATTTCCGACTCCTCATGGTTGATGACTGCCTTCACACGGAAATGATAGGTTCCCGCAGGCATGTGACTGAAGGTCAGTTCGTTGGTGCCATGAGGCATCCGTATCCAATCCTCTTTGTTGATGCTGTATTGATAAGAGATATGTTCGGGGTTGTCGAATGTCAGTGTCGAAAGAGTGATGGAGAAGGAGTTGTCCTGATGGGCCAATTCAAAGCGGTTGGCATCGATGGCCGTACTGTCGGTGACGACGTATCCACCTGATTTCGTTCCAGCCAGAACAGGGTGTCCGTTAATATAGAAGTTGGTAAGGTGCACCTGGAAATTCCGTTTCTGCCTGACCATCTTCCGGTGGTCGAACCATGTGATGCCGCCCATGCCTCCAAAGGTGATGATGCCATTATTGTCAATCATCGACACACCCTCAGAAAACTCATTGTCTTGAAGTCCGTCGCCGGAGAAATAATTCTCTACGCTGTTATCTTTCAGATTGAGGCATGACAGACCGTGGCTGGTACTGACCCAGATATGCCCCTGTTGGTCAATTTCAATGGCGGCAATGTGATCATCAGCCAGACGCTGTTCTTTGGTATATAGTTTAGTCTGACGGGAGCGCAGATTGTAACAGTAAAGACCATCGGGCACACCCACCCAAACATTTCCGTTCTCATCTTCTTTCATGTCACTGACGGCTTTGTTGGGCACGATGTTGTTTCTGCCGAAGATGCTGACCCAACTGTCGTTCTCAATGTCGAGACAGCACAAACCCAGACTGGTGCCAACATAGAGACGTTTCTGGTCCTTAGAAAGGTAGAGTTGGGAGATATAATCGTTGACGAGACTGTTGACGGAGGGCTCTTGCGGGGCGTTTTCCTTCGCGTTGTAAGATTTCACCTCGCCGGTCTTCGTGTCATAGCGTTTCAGGCCGTCGCCCATCGTTCCTATCCAAATATATCCTCTATGATCCGCTTTGACGCCAAAGACACTCTCCGCATTGTCCGTGGTGAAGTCAAGCCGGTGATATGTGCCGGTGTTCCTGTCCACCCATCCGCCGCCTTTAAGCCATGAGCCGACCCACAGCCTGCCGTCCTCATCCTCATCCATGGAGAGAATGGTCGAAGGCACGTTGGTGGGCAGCGAACCGGGTGTGAAGTGTTTCAATTGGCTGGCGTTATGTCCTATAGAATAAAGTCCGTCATTGTCGGCACCAATCCACCGTGTGCCGTCGCGCGTCTCAAGAATACTCATGACGCACTCGCTGCTGAGCGTGTTGTTGTTGCCCAACTTATAGCCCATGTAAGCAAAGGGGGAGTTGTTGGTAGACTGTTTGAACACGCCTTTTTGCAGCAGTCCGAGCCAGATGTTACCGAAATTGTCCTCTATGATAGACTCCACCTTTCCGCGTGTGAGGTTGACCTGGTTGCTGTAATAAGGATTGTGCTCTATCAGTCCGGTTTTCGTGTCATATATGGAGAGTCCCTGCGCATTGGTTCCGATGAGCAGTTTACCTTTTTTGGTCATGCAGAGAGACTGAGCCCTGATGCCGCCAGTCATCGGGAGAAGTTCAAAGTCATTATATCCCGCCTTCTTCACATACACACCATCGCTCATGTTGGCGGCAAAGATGTTGCCGTTCTCGTCGATGAGGAAATCCATAAACGACCTCGATCCGTTGAAATAATGCCGGTGTTGTTTGTCTTTCACAGCGAAGATACCATCATTCTCGGTGAGTATCCACAACCATCCGTCATGGTCCTCGAGCATCTTTCTGGGGTGTGTGACCAGTGCGCAAAGCGTGGGCTCGGCCTGTGCCTCATCCTCGTTTTTGATTCTCAGCACACCGTTGGCCGATGTGCCGATGAGTATCTCTTTGTTCTTTCTCTGGAAAATGCAGTTGGCATTCGGAATGATGACACGGTTATATATATCGGTCGCTTTCAGGTTGTGAAACTTGTCATTACGTAACGTCTGCAAAGCGCTGCTCATACCGATGTAGGTTGTACCGTCAGCGGCCTGCATGATACATTTCACAATATTGTCAGCGAGCGTGTTGTCGTTGTTGCGCTCGTGCAGATAAGTTTTGAATTGATAACCGTCGTATATGTTAAGACCGTTCCATGTGGCAATCCAAATAAAACCCAAATGATCCGTATACACTTGGGTGATGAGATTACTAGATAATTTGTCGCCTGTATTATACAGCACACCCGTCTGGGCATGGGAAAACAGACAACAAAAGTATGTAATAATCAAATAAATGTGCCTTTTCATGTTTAGCAGAATGTAATGATGTTGCAAAAATACTGCAAAAAAAAACATTTGCCAAGTAAAACGTCATTTTTTTTGTTTATGTAACATATTGAACATTTCGTGTAACAGGCTGAAAGTTAATTTACGTCAGAATATTTTATTTTTGCAAAGAAAATATACAAAAGGGGGCATTGTGTCCTGTCTTGAACTGAATTTATCAGAATTTTCTAACTTAATATTTCAGCATTTATGAATCGTTTTTGCAAAAAAATTTGTTTAGCAGTAGCGCTTGTGGCATTTGCGATGAATGCCCATGCCGCTGACCCTAATTTTTACATCTTCCTGTGTTTCGGACAGTCGAACATGGAAGGAAATGCCCGTATTGAGCAGCGCGACTTGGAAAACGTCGATCCGCGCTTCATGATGATGGCAGCAGTGGATGATGCACAGCGCAACCGTAAGATGGGCGAGTGGTACACCGCCGTGCCGCCCCTCTGCCGTGACCATACAGGTCTGACTCCCGTCGATTATTTTGGCCGCACAATGGTAAAACACCTCCCGGAAAATGTGCGTGTCGGTGTTATCAACGTCGCCATTGGCGGTTGCCATATTGAAACGTTTATGAAAGACTCTATCGGCCAGTATGTGAAGACACGCGCTCCGCAGTGGATGGCCGGTATGTTGAAAGCCTACGACGACAATCCCTACGAACGTCTGGTCACCTTGGCCAAAAAGGCTCAGAAGGACGGTGTCATCAAGGGCATCTTGTTGCATCAGGGCGAGTCGAACACGGGCGACAAGGATTGGCCCAAGAAGGTGGCATACGTCTATCACCAGTTGATAGCCGACCTCAACCTCCGCGCCGAGGATGTGCCTCTGCTGGCCGGTGAGGTGGTGCGCGCAGGTGGCCGTGGACGTTGCGCTTCGATGAACGACATCATCCAGACCCTGCCGCAAACCATTCACACCTCTCATGTCATCTCATCAGAGGGCTGCACCAATGCCCCCGACTTCCTGCACTTCGACGCTGCCGGCTACCGCGAGTTGGGCAAACGCTATGCGTACAAGATGTTGTCGCTGCTGGGTATCGAGGCGGCTCCTGGCATTCAGGTTCCCGCCGATGCCGTGCTCTCACCCTATGCCATCCCGGGTTTCGAATTCCCGAAAGTAGATAAAGAGCGTAAGGCTTATTTCCGTGTCGATGCTCCCAGCGCACAACGTGTGCAGGTGGATATCTGCAGCAAGAAATATGACCTCGACCGCGACGAGAAAGGCGTGTGGACAGGTGTCACCGACCCCCTCGTGGTAGGTTTCCATTACTATTTCCTCTACATCGACGGAGTACGTGTGGTTGACCCTGCCAGCGACACCTTCTTCGGTTGCAATGTGCAAGCCAGTGGTATCGAGATACCCGAAGGTCCCGAAGGCGACTATTACCGTCCGCAAGTGGGCGTGGCTCATGGTCAGGTGCGTAGTTTCCAATACTACTCCACCTTCAAAAACGAGTGGCGCCGCGCTTTGGTCTATACACCCGCCGAGTATGAGAAATCAAAGAAACGCTACCCCGTGCTCTATCTGCAGCATGGCATGGGCGAGGACGAGACCGGATGGTCGAAACAGGGCTTCATGCAGAACATCATGGACAACCTCATTGCTTCGGGCGAAGTGGTGCCTATGATTGTGGTGATGGAGAGCGGCGACATCAAGGCTCCGTTCAACTTCGCCGGTGGCGGCAGCAACCGTCAAGGGTTCAGCGACTACGGCGCATCGTTCTACGGTGTGATGACCAACGACCTCATCCCCGCTATTGATAAGAATTTCCGCACTCGCGCCGACCGCGAGCACCGCGCCATGGCCGGTCTGTCATGGGGTGGCCACCAAACCTTCGACATGGTGCTGACTCATCCCGAGTTGTTCTCTTACATGGGTGCCTTCAGCGGCGCTATCTTCGGACTGGATGTGAAGACGGCCTATGACGGTATCTTCACCCGCACCGACGAATTCAACAAGAAGATGCACTATGTGTTCCTCAGTTGCGGCAGCGAAGAGAATTTCGGCACGGAGAATCTGGCCAATTCCTTGCGCGAACAGGGCATCAAGGTCGATTTCTACGAGTCGCCCGGCACTCATCATGAATGGCTTACCTGGCGTCGCGGCTTCCGGCAGTTCATTCCGCATATTTTCAAGAACAAATAACCGCGCCAGAGTCTATAGTCACTCACGGCTATAGACTCTTGGCTTTAAAATCTATCAAACAATGAGAAAAATCTTTCTAAGTGCGTTTTTGGCGGCGGCAGTCTCTGCGGCAGCCCAAAACCCGTTTGTGCAGACGTGGTGCACCTCCGACCCCGCACCGATGGTACATGATGGCACGCTGTATGTCTATACCGGCCATGACGAGGATGGCGCCGATTTCTTCTGGATGCAGGAGTGGCGCGTCTATTCCACCCAAGACATGGTCAACTGGACCGACCACGGCTCACCACTGGCCTTAGAAAGTTTCTCATGGGCTGACGACCGCGCCTGGGCATCACAGTGCATCGAGCGCGACGGAAAGTTTTACTGGTACATCTGTGCCCATTCCAAAATATCGAAAGGCATGGCCATCGGCGTGGCGGTAGGCGACTCCCCTGTGGGACCCTTCCGCGACGCCATTGGCAAACCGCTGTTTGAAAACGGCTCGTGGGATCACATCGACCCCACGGTGATGATTGACGACGACGGACAGGCATGGCTCATGTGGGGCAATCCGCGGGTCTATTACCTGAAACTCAACCGCGACATGATTTCCTACGAGGGCGAACTGGGTATGCTTCCAATGACTGAGGAGGCTTTCGGCTCACCCGCCATGAACGAACGTGTGCAGGGCAAACAGTACAAAGACAGTTATGTGGAAGGGCCCTGGCTGATGAAAAATCCTAAAGACGGAAACCAAAATCAGAAATCTGTAGGAAAAAACAAGAAATCTCAATCCTCAAACCTCAAATCTCAAACCTCAAAGTACTTCCTGCTCTATGCCGCAGGAGGTGTGCCCGAGCATATCAGTTACAGCACAGCGCCCGCTCCGACAGGCCCGTGGACCTATGCCGGTGAGATCATGCCGCTGTGCGAGACCAACTCGTTTACCAATCACTGCGGTGTGGCTGACTACAAAGGACATTCCTATTTCTTCTATCACACTGGCAAACTGCCGCAGGGCGGCGGATTCGGTCGCAGCGTGGCGGTAGAGGAATTCAAATACAACGACGACGGCACATTCCCCACCATCATGCCTACCGACGAGGGTGTGCAGGCGCTGGGCACCTTCAACCCCTACCGCCGTGTGGAGGCAGAGACGATGGCCTTCTCGCGTGGTGTGAAAACCGAACAGAACAAGGCTGTGGGTGTGTATGTGAGCGACATACACAATGGCGATTACATCAAACTGCAACAGGTGGCCTTCGGAGCACAACCGCCCCGTACCTTCACCGCCCGTGTAGCATCAGGACTACGCGGCGGAACAATAGAAATCCATGTTGACAGCATCGCAGGTCCCATGCTCGGCCGACTGCATGTGCCTGCCACAGACGGATGGGAGAACTGGCAGACTTTGACCACCGACCTGACCGACATCTCCATGCTCAAGGAGAAAGACGCCGAGGGCAACGCACGCACCACACGCGACCTGTATCTCGTGTTCAAAGGCCGAAAAGGTCCGAAACTGTTCAATTTCGACTGGTGGGAGATGCGCTCGCTCGAGCAGGTGAACATGCCGCTCTTCCAGACGAAATACACCGCCGACCCGTCGCCGCTTGTCGTGGGCGATACCTTATTTTTATATACTTCACACGACTCTTCACCCGAACACATAGCAGATGCCAACGAGCGCAGTTCGGCGGGATTCTTCATGTATGACTGGTTGCTGTATTCCACCACCGACATGGTCAACTGGACCGAGCATGGAGCCGTGGCATCGCTCAAGGATTTCTCCTGGCGTTCACGTGACAATGGCGCATGGGCCATCCAGACCGTGGAGCGCAACGGCAAATACTATCTCTATGCGCCGCTTCACGGCCATGGCATCGGTGTGCTGGTCAGCGATTCACCATATGGACCATTCGTTGACCCCCTGGGCAAACCGCTGGTGTGGCAGAAAGAGCATTGGGATGACATCGACCCCACCGTCTTTGTCGATTCCGACGGACAGGCCTATATGTATTGGGGCAACCCCAACACCTATTATGTGAAACTCAATGATGACATGATTTCGCTGAAAGGCGACATTGTGAAACTCGACTATCATATCGAACACTATCAAGAAGGACCGTGGTTCTATAAGCGCAACGGCCATTACTACCTGAGTTATGCCACGACCTGCTGTCCCGAGGCGCTGGGTTACGCCATGAGCGACTCACCTACAGGACCTTGGGAGAGCAAGGGTTATATCATGCAACCCACACAGCGCGACCGCGGCAATCATCCCGGCATCTGTGATTACAAAGGACGCTCCTATATCTTCGGTCAGAATTACGACCTGATGCACCTCGACACCTTCGTTCATCATGAGCGCCGCAGCGTTTCGGCTACGGAAATCACCTACAATGCCGACGGTACCATCGCCGAGGTGCCTTACTGGCTCGACCAAGAACCCATACGCCAGAACGGACGGTTCAATCCCTTCCAGCGTGTGGAGGCTGAGACTATGGCTTGGGGCTATGGCTTGAAATCCGCCAAGATGGGTATCCCCAACACAGGTATCGTGGCAGACATGCCCGCATCGCCCGGATACCGCAACATGTACGTCACCGATATCGACGACGGCGAGTATATCCGTCTGCGCGGTGTGGATTTCGGACGTGGAGCCAAACAGTTCAGCATCACTGCGGCTGCCACAGGCGGTTGCACCATCACCTTACGTCTCGACAGTGTTGAAGGTCCCGTCATCGGTCAACTGACCGTCAATGCCACAGGCGATGTGGAGAAATACCGCGCATTCAAAACGGCCGTGAAGAACGCCTCTGGTGTCCATGACCTCTACATCTGCTTCTCGCAGGCGAAAGGTGACACCCGTCTCGACTGGTGGGAGTTTAAGTAAAGACCTGTCACCGCTCTCAAAGAAAGGGAGTACTTGACAGGAAAGCCAGGAATCTCCAGAAAGCCATGAATCATAAGTATTTTCGGCCCTATAATAACCCCAATAACTAAAAAACAAAAGAAAAATGAAACGATTGATTGTTACAGCGGTAGCGTTGCTGTCACTGGGACTCAGCACCGTGATGGCGCAGGAGCGCATCCAAAACCCCATGTTGTGGTCGGATGTGCCCGATCCCGATATCATTCAAGTTGACGGCACATTCTATCTCGTCTCTACCACGATGCACCTGATGCCGGGCACGCCCATCATGCGCTCTCGTGATTTAAAAAACTGGGAGACAGTTAGTTATGTCTATGACCGTTTGACCGACTCGCCCAAATATGACCTGTCGCCAACAGAGGGCACTGTCTACGGTCGCGGTCAGTGGGCCACCTCGCTGAAATACCACAATGGAAAGTTTTATGTGCTCTTTGCCCCCAATGAGCAGGGTGCGATGGGTGACACATACATTTACAGTGCCGAAAAGGCTGAAGGTCCCTGGACACTCGTCTCGCGTATGCGCCATTTCCATGACTGCTCGTTGTTCTTCGACGACGACGACCGTGTCTTTGTCATCTACGGCACCGGCGAGTTGATGGAATTGAAAAAAGACCTCTCCGACGTCATCGAAGGCACCTACATGAAGATTTTCGAACGCGAGAAAGACGAAAACGGCCTCTTGGAAGGCAGCCGCATGATCAAGCACAACGGCAAATACTATCTCCAAATGATTTCCCAGGCGAATGGTCCCGGCCGTCATCGTCGCGAGGTGTGCTACCGAGCAGACGATATCCACGGACCCTACGAGAAAAATGTGATCTTACAGTCTGAATTCGGCGGATTCTCATACGTTGGCCAAGGCACCATCGTCGATACTCCGGAGGGCGACTGGTATGGCATCATCTTCCAAGACCGTGGCGGTGTAGGCCGTGTGCTCACAGTCTCACCCGTTCGTTGGATTGACGGTTGGCCGATGATTGGCGACGAAGACGGCAAAGTGCCAGAAACGATGCGTCCCTATCGCAGCCATGAGCCTGCCACATCTATCGTCAATAGCGATGATTTCTCATCACCGCGCCTCGGTCTGCACTGGCAGTGGAATCACAATCCCGTGGATGCCTCTTGGTCGTTGACCGAGCGTCCGGGCTATCTGCGCCTGAAGACCAGCCGTGTGGTAGACAATCTCTATCTCGCCCCAAATACACTGACACAGCGAACTGAAGGACCCACATGTAGCGGATATGTGGTGATGGATGTGAGCAATATGCGCGACGGCGACCGAGCCGGATTCATGGCCTTCAACGATGAGTCGGGCGTGCTGACGGTCAAGCGCGACGGTAAGAAATATACCCTGACGATGAGCGAACAGTCGGTGACACTCAATCCGCACAACAAAGCGGTGGAAAAGGTGGAAGTAAAGGATGTGGAAAGCGTTGAACTCTTCAAAGGCAGTAAATCCAAAGTCATTTATCTGCGTATGGATGCCGACTTCCGCCCCGGAGGACGTTTCGGCGGCAAAGACCTCGCACAGTTCTATTACAGCACCGACGGCCAAAAATGGACGAAAATCGGCAATGACTACCGCATGCGCTTCGACTGGCGCCGCTTCTTCATGGGCTCCAAGTTCGCCATATTCAACTACGCCACCAAACGCACTGGCGGATGGGTCGATATCGAGGAGTTCTGCTATCAAAAAGGAAAATAACACTCATAAGGCACATTAGACAAAAAAAGTCTGACAAGGTCAATTAAGTACATTAAACAACAATGAAAAAAACAATATTACTGATTACCATGCTTATCACGGTTCTCAGCGCATCAGCCCAAAAACCTTGGAAAAAAGGCGGTTTCGAAACCCGTAAATACCGCAATGTCTTTGTCGAGAACGGATATAAAAAAGCCGAGGTGGAAGCCAAATTGAAAGAAGTGTTCAATGATGTGTTTCGCGGACCAAATAAGGTGTATTTCGAGGTTGGCGACTCTTTGGGATATATCTCTGACATCAAAAACCACGACGCACGCACCGAAGGCATGAGTTACGGCATGATGATTGCCGTGCAGTTCGGCGAGAAAGATATCTTCGACCGTCTGTGGCGATGGAGCAAGAAATACATGCAGCATCAGGACGGACCGCGAGAGGGTTATTTCGCATGGAGTTGCAAAACCGACGGTACCCGCAATGCGCAGGGTGCGGCCAGCGACGGCGAGTTGTATTACATCACCGCGCTCATCTTCGCGTCCAACCGCTGGGGCAATGACACCGGCATCAACTACAAAGCCGAGGCTCAGCACATTCTCAACTGCATTCAGCCACGTGAGGATACCAGTCCGCAACCCGCTTTCCCCGGAATGGGCAGAAGACCCGGACAGGAGCAACAAAATCAGGGACCGCGCATGATGTATCTCATCGACCCAGAAACACGCCTCATCACCTTCACGCCCGACGGTTTCGGACAACGTTATACCGACCCCTCTTATCATATCCCCGCTTTCTATGAGGTGTGGGCACGTTGGGCCGACGACGGACGCAGCGACTTCTGGCGTGAATGTGCCGAAAAATCACGCGCATTTCTCCATATAGCCACCAATCCTGTGACCGGACTCAACCCCGATGTGTGCAATTTCGACGGTTCGATGATGGAAGGGTGGGGCGGCCGACGCAATGGCGGCAGCAATTTCCGTTACGACTCCTGGCGAGTGCCCATGAATATCACTCTCGATTACGAGTGGAGTTGTGCCGACCGTAAGTGGCAGCAACAATATGGTGAGCGTATTCAGAATTTCTTCTATTCGCAGGGCATCAACGATTTCTATGACCAATACCGTGTTGACGGCACTGTGCCCGAGGATAACGAAATTCTGCCTGCAGGCGGATTCCGTAAACTGCGTCACAGCATCGGACTGGTGGCTACTACAGCCGCCGCCTCGGTGATGTGCAGTCACAAAAAGAGCAAGGAGTTTGTGCAAGCCCTTTGGAACGCACGGCACGAACCTTTCGAAGACGGCTACTTCGATGCTTATTATGACGGCCTGCTACGCCTCTTCGCCTTCATGCACCTCAGCGGTCATTATCAAGTCATCTTCCCGAATTAAGTAATAACCCCATAGCTTGAGCAACCAAACCTCAAATCTCAAACCTCAAACCTCAAATCTCAAATGAAACGATTATTTGTTTTTCTGTCTTTCATGTTCGCCGTGATGGCGGCCAGTGCGCAAAATCCCTATCTGCCCTTGTGGGAGCATTTGCCCGACGGCGAACCGCGTGTGTTTGAAGACCCTGACAATCCCGGAAAATACCGTGCTTATATTGTCGGCTCACACGACACACATTACACCCAATATTGTGGCAATGACGTCCGTCTCTGGTCCGCACCTGTAGAAGACCTCTCCCAATGGCGCGACGAGGGTCCTATTTTCTCGTGGTATGTCAACGGACAATGGGACACGATGTATGCGCCAGACTTGGTCGAGGTGAAAGACCGTGTCACAGGCAAAAAGACTTATTGGCTCTATCCCCATTCACGCGGTTGGCAACGTGTGGCCATGGTGTGTAAGGGCGACCGCCCCGACGGACCTTTCACCCCGGTGAATGCTACTGCTGACGGCACGAAGTGCTTGCCCGGCTCACTCATCGACTTCGACCCATCGGTGTTTATCGAGCCTGTCAATAACAAGAAAGATCCCGATTATGAGAAAGGTTACCGTGCATACGTGTTCTACGGATTCCAGCATTCCACCGCATGCGAACTCGACCAGAACACCATGTATTCGATGCGTCCAGGTACACAGTTGCATGATTATTTCATTCCTGCCAGCGCCAGTTACGGCAAGGTGCGCGACCCGGAAGGCACTACCTATCCCGCTCTGTATCAAGGACAGAACCCCGGCGATTTCAATTTCTTTGAGGCATCGTCCATCCGTCAGGTGGGCAATAAATACGTGATGGTGTTCTCGGGCTACAGCGGTCCTGATTATGGTTTGGGCAGCACCAACAGCGCCCTGCGCTATGCCTACGGTGACAGCCCCCTTGGACCCTGGCGTTCGGGTGGCGTTCTCGTCGATTCACGCGGCGTGGTGCCCAATGAAGACGGTTCACACCTCATGACCACCAATGCCGGACACAATACACACGGCTCTCTTCAGGAAATCAACGGCCAGTGGTATGTGTTCTATCACCGTCCGCCGCGCGGCTTCGGTTATGCGCGTCAGGCGATGGTCGCTCCCGTGAAAATCGTTTGGGACAAAAAGAAAGTGGCCGACGGAGGTACGGTCCGCATCGTGGGGTATGACCCATTCGTGAAAAACAATGAGTGGACTGCCAAAGCCAGCGACGGAATGGAATACACCGGTGCCGAGGTTACCAGTGAAGGTTTCCAGATTTACGGTCTGCCGCCTTACAAGTATTATTCAGCCGGTATCGCTTGTTATATGGCCGGTCCCAACAGCAATGAATGGATGCAAGACAACCACGATGTTTGGCGCAACGGTATGGATCTCGCAGGTATCAGCAATGGCGGCATCGTGGGATTCAAATACTTCGGATTCGGCGGTCTGGCAAAAGATAGTAAGGGTGTGAAAGCCTTCCAAGGCATCAATAAAGGCGACGGAGCCGTGCTTCATCTGCAACTGACTCCCGGCGGTCATGGTGCCGCAAAGATTCATGTGATGCTCGATGGTCCATACGCCAATGCTACTTGGAAAGGACAGGAAATAGGTGTCATCGAAATCCCAGCCGACGCTCCACGTACCGTGCAGGATTATCAGGTGGCGGTGCCTGCAGTCGAAGGATTGACTGGCAAGCATGCCATTTATCTCGTAGCTGAAGGTGCCGATGTGGAGCAACCACGCCGCGAAGGCCGTTTTGGTGGTGGCCGTCCCATGATGCCGCAGCGTCCAGAGGGTTTGTTCGATCTCCACGGAATCGGTTTTTCTAAGGGCAACGCATGGCAAGTGCCTGTCACGCCTGAAATAACCATCAAGGTTGACGGCAAAAACCTCAACATCCCTGCTATTCCCATTCGCAGTACCAATGCCAACGGATTGACCGACGCACTGCATTATCAAGTCTATGGTCCGCTGAAGAGCAATTCCAACATCGAAGTGACTGCCTCGCAACCAGGTGTGATTGTTACTGTCAGTCCAATTGTTGACGGACGTGCTACTGTCCGCTGCGTCTATCAGGACAAGGAAAAGGTGTACCTGATTAATTAAAAGTTAAGGAAGTTATCGAAGTTAAGCCATTACAATGAAATTGTTAATCCAACAGTCTAACTAATGGCTTAACTTCTGAAGCGATAATTTCTTAACTTCTAACTACTCATAATAAAACGATGAATTTATAAACAAATAATCTTTATGCGTATGAAAAAATTATTGTTGCTTTTACCGCTGTTGGTTTTTCTGGGGTGCTCGTCGGATAAAGGAGACGCCACCAGTCCTGTGCTGACCATCGAGGGGGGAAAGATTCAGGGTGTAAAGGCTGAAAATCCCGACGTGTATGTGTTCCGCGGCATACCTTATGCAGCACCTCCCATCGGAGATCTCCGTTGGAAAGAACCGCAACCTGTCGTGGCATGGGACAGCATCCGCCTTTGCGACAAATTCGGACATCCCGGTTATCAGGCTGTGCACTATCCCGGCTATTATGCCTCTGAATGGGGTTATGGCGACGAGGCTCCTTACAGCGAGGACTGCCTCTATCTGAATGTATGGACGAAAGCTCCCGGACAGGTGGATAAGAAACTACCCGTGGCACTATGGATTCACGGTGGCGGCTATCGTGAGGGATGGGGTTCAGAACCTGAGTTCGACGGTCAGGAATGGGCATCAAAAGATGTGGTGCTCGTATCTATCAACTATCGTCTTGGCATCTTCGGTTTTATGACTTATCCGGAGTTATCGGCCGAGAATCCCAATAAAGTGTCGGGCAACTATGGTATCCTCGACCAGATACAGTCGCTTAAGTGGATAAAAGCAAATATAGCACAATTTGGCGGTGACCCCGACAATGTCACCATCTTCGGCCAGAGTGCCGGTGCCGGCAGTGTACGCACGCTGTGTGAGTCACCCCTGGCTCGCGGATTGTTCCACAAGGCTGTCATCATGAGTGGTGGCGGTATCGATGTGCCTGCAAAAGATGGTGAAGAGGCTAAATCTGCCACTCCGATGAATAAGTTCTTCACTTATAATCCCACCTTACAAGAATCTGAGGCTGAGACCAAAAAAGTGATGGACTGGGCAGGACTCACCAATCTGGAGCAATTGCGCAAAGCTCCCACAGAGATTCTCTATACCGTAGGTACCTTATATAATATGGTGACAAAACAGGACCTCTTCCTCATGCAGCGTCCCATCGTCGATGGTTATGTCAGCCTGAAGAATTTCAATGAGGCCACGCGTGAGGGAACCATTGCCGATGTGCCGTATATGATAGGTTACACACTCAATGACATGGGTTCTATGTCGGCTGGCATCGCTGAATTCTGCAAAGTACGTCAGGAGAAAGGCGGCAAGGCATGGGCGTATGAGTTTGCACGTCCTTTGCCCGATGATGGCAAACATCCCGAAATTACGGACCGTCTGAAGGGTGCTTTCCACAGCAGTGACCTGTGGTTTGTGTTCAAGTCATTGAAACACTGCTGGCGTCCCTGGACTGAGGGTGACTGGAATCTGGCTGAGAAGATGCTCACCGCATGGACCAATTTTGCCAAGTACAGTGATCCTAACGGCGAGGGTGAAGGTCTCGGATGGACTCCCTGCACCAAAGAGAACCCGAAATTTATGCTCTTCAAACTCAATGACCAGAATGTAGAAGCATCTGAAATGGGTGAACCCATCATTCCCCCAGCATCCGAATTCCCCGGCCCGCCTCCCGCAGTCCCGGCCAAAAAGTAAAAATGAATAAGTAGATAACATATAAATATGATGATAAACGAAGCGAGGGGTAATCTCTTACCCCTCGCTTCGTTGTTTATAATTCATTTGTCCAATAAAATATTCTTATGTTCTTATGTCTTTATGTCTCTAAAAACATGTCTATATGTCTAAAATATGTTCCTTTGTCAGACAAATGAAACAATTTGCAAAGTCTTTGGTACATTTTAGAATATTTGTTTCGTAATATCCTATTATCTTTGCACACGTGAAATGACGCGTTTTTGCGTCTTTCTAGTGTTCGTGCACAAATCAATCAATAATAGTTTTAGCAGTTTTTGTATTTTCATTTCAAAAATGGGGCCGACGTGAGTCAGTCCCATTTTTTGTATTCACTCTAACGTGGAGAAAAACTCATCCAAAAGGAAATTAGAGAGAAATTTATTTTCCAGTCACAATATGTTTGATTTGGTCGAGTTTGTTCAACGCTTCCATGGGCGTTAGATTGTTAATGTCGAGACCGAGTATCTCATCACGTATCTGACAAAGTACAGGATCTTCCAATTGGATAAAACTCAACTGCATTCCCTCGCGGCTGTTGGTGATAGCCTCGGTGTTGGGTCGGCCTACGGCTCCCACCTTGCTGTTGTCTGCCTCTAGTTGTTTCAAAATGACATTTGCCCGTTTGACGATGCTTTTCGGCATACCGGCTATCTCTGCCACATGAATACCGAAAGAATGCTCCGATCCACCCCGTTCCAGTTTACGCAAGAAAATAACCTTTTGATCTACCTCTTTTACGCTCACATTATAATTCTTAATGCGTGGGAAGTGTTTCTCCATCTCATTCAGTTCATGATAATGCGTGGCAAACAATGTACGGGCATGGGCGCGAGGATGTTCATGCAGATATTCAACGATAGCCCAAGCGATGGAGATACCGTCATAGGTCGATGTGCCTCGGCCTAACTCATCAAACAGCACCAATGAACGCGTTGACACATTGTTGAGAATATTCGCCGCCTCGGTCATCTCTACCATGAATGTGGATTCACCTACCGAAATATTGTCAGAGGCACCCACACGGGTGAAAATCTTATCCACCAGACCTATTTTCGCACTCTCTGCCGGCACGAAGCATCCTATTTGCGCCATCAACACAATCAGTGCTGTCTGTCGGAGCAAGGCTGATTTACCTGCCATGTTAGGACCGGTAATGATGATAATTTGTTGCCGTTCATTATCCAGATAGATGTCATTGGGCACATATCGCTCATCAAGCGGCAATTGTGTCTCAATCACCGGATGGCGTCCCTGATGGATATCTATCACTTCGCTCTCGTCAATCATCGGACGTATATATCCGTTTTCTTCAGATACTACGGCGAATGACAACAGACAATCTAACTGTGCTATGAGATTGGCATTGATTTGGATGGCGGGGATATATTCCTGCATCGACATGACCAACTCATTGAAAAGCCGGGTCTCAAGAGCTAAAATACGGTCTTCCGCGCCGAGTATCTTCTCTTCATACTCTTTCAGTTCCTCGGTGATATAACGCTCTGCCTGAGCCAATGTCTGTTTGCGTATCCAGTCGGCAGGCACCTTGTCCTTAAAGGTGTTGCGCACCTCCAGATAATATCCGAACACATTATTATAACCTATCTTCAACGAAGAGATGCCGGTCTGTGCTATTTCCCGTTCTTGTATCTTCAGCAAATAGTCTTTTCCGCTATAGGCTATCTGACGCAACTCATCCAGTTCGCTGTTCACACCCGACTTGATGACATTACCTTTATTCACCAGCAATGGCGGGTCATTTTGCACCTCACGTTCTATCCTGTCGCGCAATGTGGTGCAAAGGTTCATTTGTTCACCTATCCGATGCAATGCGGCATTATTGGCAGAAAGACAAACCGATTTGACGGGTTCGATGGCTTGTAATGCCACTTTCAGTTGAACCACTTCGCGCGGTGATACACGTCCCACTGCCACCTTCGATATGATACGTTCCAAATCGCCGATGCGGTGCAGTTGTTCGTCAATGCACTGGCGGAAATCGGGTTCACGGAAGAAATAATCCACCACATCTAATCGTTCTTGTATGGGTTGCACATTTTTCAACGGGAAAATAACCCATCGTTTCAATTGTCGGCCGCCCATCGGTGTGATGGTCTTGTCGATGACTTCCAACAGCGATGAACCCTCGTCCTGCATCGGTTGCAACAGTTCGAGCGAACGGATGGTGAATTTATCCAGACGGACAAATTTATCCTCTTCTATACGGGAAAGTGAAGTGATATGACTGATTTGTGTATGCTGTGTCAATTCAAGGTATTGCAGAATGGCGCCCGAAGCGATGATACCCGATTTCAGATGGTCCACTCCAAAACCTTTCAGCGATTTTACCTTGAAATGTTTCAGCAGTTTCTGCATGGCTGTTTGTTCGGTGAATACCCATTCATCCAACTCAAACACGCAGTATTTAGTGCCGAAATAACGCTCAAAATCATGTTTGTGATCACGGT
>CAMJAO010000012.1 GCA_946403615.1 uncultured Prevotellaceae bacterium | reverse complement strand
CGGGTAACGCATTAGAACGCCTGTGCTATGTGCTGTCGAACATTGAAGAGACCGAAGACGGGGTCATCAGCCTGAATAAGAATCACGTCCTCCCCGGCGACGTGAACGGTGACGGCGAGGTGGACGTGGCCGACTTCACTTGTGTGGCGGCACATATCCTTGGCTATACGCCCGAGGTGTTTATAGCAAGAGTGGCCGACATCGCTGGCGCACCTGACGGCGGTCCCGACGGTGATATCGACGTGGCCGACCTGACCGGTATCGCCAACATCATTCTCCACGGCAATGGAGGCGCATCAGGCATCGCACCAAAGCAGCAGCAATCCGATAGAAGCATATATATACTCAACGGCCAAAAGGCGGTGGTGAGATAAACCATCTCCCCATACCATGAGGTCGTTTTCGGAAAGAAATTGGAATAATTTTTATAATTTTGTCATGCAGTAGGGGCGATGCCTCTGCGACCGTATTTCTCCCCCTTGGGGGAGTCTGATGGGGGCTTCTAAAGGGGTCCCTTTTCTATTTCTTCATCCTCAAATTAAGTTGTAACAATGCGGGGATGAGCAGGCAGAAAGAAAAGCCTACCGCCATGAGGATACGGCGCTGGTCGCTGCCGAATAATTCATAGAAAGTGAGGTCGTTCATGCCCGGATAAATGTTTGAGAGGACGTAGGCCACCGTGTTGTTTATCCAGTGAAAGAGGATGCCGGGGATGATGCTGCCTGTGCGCCAACACATCCAGCCGAGCAAGATGCCTATGAGAAAAGCATGGGGCATCTGTGCCAAATTGAAATGGGCTGCGGCGAAGAACAAGGCGCTCACCACAATGGCTATCCACGGACGATAAGATTCCAGCAATGAACGGAGGATGGCACCGCGAAACACCACTTCCTCGACCAGGGGGGCAAAGATACAAATGGATAGGTAGCCCCACGGCGATGCCATGATATTTTGAAACAGTTCGGCGTTATTGTCGGGCAAATCCAATTGTCCCGCCAGCCATTCCGACGGGATGATGGTGCCCAAAGCCGCTATCACTACCCAGAAAAGCACTCCGTACGGGCGTGAACGAAGATAGGTGCGCTCTACGACACACCAACGGCACACCAGAAACATCACCAATAGTATCAGACTATACACTGCAGATGAGATAATGACCACAGAAGCGTTTGTAGCCAGGCCCTCTTCCATGTCTGTGCCTGATGCCCATGACCAGATCAGCATCACTGCATATGTACAGACGATTTGTACAGCGAGAAAAATGATTAAATAGAATAAGGCTTTTTTCATTTGTTTGGGTTGTTTGGTCGTTTGGGGGATTGGTTGTTTGGTCGTTTGGGGGATTGGTTGTTTGGTCGTTTGGGGTAATGGGTACAATGGGAGAGATGGGAGGTGACAGCGGCAAAACCGCTGCTCATGGAGAAGATGTTTGTGAAACAGGCATATCTAGTATCCTCGTTCTTTAATCTCTCGAGGGAGGGTTGGGAATGAGACTTTTCAAATCTTTTTTTAATTGTTCGGCCAAGGCTTCGGGGGAATCGAATTGGCGCTCTGCGCGTATATGTCGGCGGAAGGCTACTGTGAGCCGGTGACCGTATAAATCGCCCTGGAAATGCGGAATATGCACCTCGAGGGTGACATGGTCGCCATGAAACGTGGGACGCGTGCCGATGTTCATCATGGCGGGTCGCCATTGTTCTTCATCGTCTATCCGTACATCTACGGCATATACGCCAGTGGCGGGCACCAACAGGCAAGGTTCTGACAATGACAGATTGGCGGTGGGGAAGCCCATGCGTCGACCTTGCTGTTCTCCGCCAACGACGGTGCCCGTCATCGTGTAGGGATGACCGAGGCATTGGTTTGCCTTTTCAACCTCGCCCTGATGCAGACACGCACGGATGAGCGACGAACTGACGCCCTCGCCATCCATATCCACCTCGCCGGCGCGCTCTACGCGAATACCCAGTTCCTCGCCGTAACGCACATAGTCCTCGAAACCTTCGTTGCATCTGCGACCGAACCGATGGTCATAACCTACCAACAGGTGGCGTACGTTCATCTGTCGCGCCAAGACTTGTTCCATGAAATCGTGCGCGCTCATGGATGCCATCGCCGCGTCAAAGGGGAGTATCATGCAGTAATCCACGCCGGTGGCAGCCAGCAATGACAGTTTCTCTTCGAAAGAGGCAAGCAGTTCGGGGTGGAAATTATCTTGTACCACTTGTCGCGGATGAACGGCAAAGGTGATGACGGCGGAGGCAAGTCCCTCGGCGGCAGCGATGTCGCACACCCGCTGTATCAGATATTGATGCCCCAGGTGCACACCATCGAAAAAACCGATGGTGGCCGCACAGGGTTGTATGTCTGATAAGCCATCAGCACTTATCACTTTCATGTCTATTTGTTCTTCTTTACTTATTTACTTAATATTTTCCTTGTAATGGTAAACGTCAATTCCTTGTCGCCGTATTTCACCAGATGTTGCGGCAGCGGGGTCGCACCCCAACTGTTGATGCAAGCCACACCCATGTGTTCGCTGTCGATAAAGAGATTGGTGTATTCCGATTTTTTCAGTTCGGAGGGGTGACGCTGGCGTTTGTCCCTACCCTCGTCGAGTGTCTCCTGGTCATAATGCAGGGCACTCATATACAGAGAATTGAGTTGTCCGGCCTCGATTTCAAATCCATTGCCTTCGCCGTCTCGTTGCCACCACCAGCGTACGTCGCTCTTCAGCCCTGTCTCCTGCGGACGGACGTAGGGATAGAACTGCTCGTCGGCGGTCTGCTTATAGATACCGAGCCACTGCGACTCTTTACGGTCGATGTAGTTCTCCACGGGTCCACGACCGTAGAATTCACTGCGGTCCATGTCGTAGGGCAGTTGCATTACCATGCCGAAACGGAACATATCACTCACCTTCGCCGTAGGATCAGTGGTCATCTTCTGTATGACAGTCACTTCGCCACTTACATGAAGCAGATAGGTCAGTCTCAGTTTCGCTTTCACCTCGGGCATATCATAAACGGCCGTTACCTCTGTCTCTTGTTTGTCTTTCGAGCGGATGTCGAACGACTCCAGGTTCATTTGTGGATTGTGCCACACAGCATAGCGCTGTTGTAATCGTGCGCCCATGTCATTGTCGGTAACTGCTCGCCAGAAATTGGGGCGCAACTCGCCTCTGGGCCCGATGATAGGTAAGTTATTGATAATCAAACCCTTCATAAATCCTGTTGTACGGTCGAACGCCACTTTCATTGCCATGCCGTCAAGTTGAATGACAGGGAAGTCGGGTTTGTCAATGACCTCAAAAGCGGAACCATGCCCCGGATGAAGTCTTAATTTTTTGGGAGTGACTTCATGTAGCCCACGGGTGGCATCCAATTGTGCGTATGCAACCACTGAGCCGGCGGGTATCAACGGCTCGTCGTTTTTCAGTTGGAACTCACAATTCATCAAGAAATCTCTTACACCAGTCATATGGAGTCGCTGAGTTATCTGGATTTCCTGTGTTCCCTGGGGTTCCACATGGATGGTATCAATGACAAGGGAGTCACCGGTGAAATACCCGTCTTCCATATACCGTATGACAAGTCTCACATTGTCGAGCGGGCGGAAGAAATTCTCATTGTGAATAAGTAAATTCGCATTGTAATAGTTTTTCGACATCCAGATATTTTGATAGAAATAGCCCACCTCATAGAAATGAGGATTAGGCACACGGTCAGGACTGATCAGACCATTACAGTTGAAGTTGTTGTCCGACGGGTCATAATCATTGTAATCGCCACCGTAAGTGTAGTCTATGATTTGAGGTTTGAGGTTTGAGGCTTGGGGTTTGAGGTCAGCCACGGGATAGGCAGATGCGCCTCTTGACATTTGTTCCTTGCTCCTTGCCTCTTTACGCAGTCCCTGATCGACGAAATCCCAGATGAACCCGCCCTGATAATGAGGCAGTTTACGCACCAGATCCATGTACTCTTTGAAACCGCCGCCGCTGTTGCCCATGGCATGGGCATATTCGCACTGGATGAGCGGTTTTGGCACATTCTCGCCGCCAGCGTATTTTTTACAGTCATCCTGCGACATATACATCGGACAGAAGATGTCGGTGTCGTCGCCCAGACCGGCTGGTTCATACTGTACGGGGCGGCTGTTGTCATTTGCTTTAATCCAATGGTTGACGTTTGTGAAATGCGAGCACATCTTTGTCTCGTTGCCCATGCTCCAGATGATGATGCTGGGATGGTTGCGCAACAGTGACACATTGTGCTGGTTGCGCTCCATGATAGGTTGTGCAAACTGCGGTTTGGCCGAGGCTGACTCTCGCTCGTAGAGGAAGCCATGACTCTCGACATTGGCCTCGCCTACGACGTAAAAACCGTATTCGTCGCAAAGGTCATACCATAACGGGTCGTCGGGATAATGGCAGGTGCGCACGGCATTCACATTGAAGCGTTTCATCAGTGCGAGATCCTGCAACATACGTTCGCGGCTCACCACATAACCGCCGTCGGGGTCCATCTCATGGCGGTTTACGCCCTTGATGATAATAGGTTGGCCGTTGACGAGCAACTGCGCGTTTTTGATTTCCACGCGGCGGAAGCCCACTTTCTGCGTGATGACCTCACCCTTTTGCCCTTTCTTGGGCGCTAGGGTGGTCACGAGGGTATAGAGATAGGGAATCTCGGCCGACCACTGGCGCGGTTGTTTCACATTCAGGGTGAGATGCCCATTCACTTTGCTTTTTGCCACCTGTCGTCCGTCGGCATCGAGCAGTACGGCCGTCACTGCGCCTTTTCCTGTCTGTTCCACGTCGATGTCGAGGATGCCGTCGCGGTAATTGTCGTCGAGCGTGGCGTTGATTTTGATATTGTCGATGTGGTTGCCTTGTTCACGGCTGTAGAGGTAACTGTCGCGAGCCACGCCTGAAAGCCGCCAGAAGTCCTGGTCTTCGAGGTAAGAGCCGTCGCACCAGCGCATCACCTGGAAGGCGATGATGTTGTCGCCCGTCTTGACAAAGGGGGTGATGTCGAACTCTGCGGCCACCTTCGAGTCTTCGCTGTAGCCTGCAAACTGGCCGTTGACATACAGATAGATGCATGATGTGACGGAGCCGAAATGGGCGATGACCTGACGTCCCTTCCAACTGGCAGGAATGTTAACCGTACGGCGATAGGAGCCCACATGATTGTCTTTGAGAGGCACCTCAGGCGGGTTGTTTTGGAAGTGACCGCGCCATGCAAACCCCACATTCACATACTCCGGGTCGCCATAACCGTTGAGTTCCCACATGCCGGGCACGCTCATGGTAGCCCATGCCGAATCGTCGAGGTCAGTGCGATAGAAGTCTGTCGGGCGGTTGGCGGCGTTATCCACATAATGGAAGCGCCAGGTGCCGTCGAGGGAGATATAACGGTCAGATGCCTTTTTGTCGCCGTTGATGGCTTTTGCCTCATTCTCGAAAGCGAAAAAATGCGTGTGCAGGGGCAAGCGGTTCACCTCGTTTACCGACATGTCATGCCATTCATTGCCCGAGGGCAGTGTCTGTGCCGCCACGACAGAGGCACAGGCCATAGCGCCCGCTGTCAATATCGTCTTCAGTGTCTTCATTGTTTTTGATGTAGTTTATACCACCCAGGCCATCTATGGGAGAATGAATTTAAGTGGCAGTTGTATGATTGATTTGTCTAGGAATCTCTTCTTTAGGGGAGAGGGTTTATAATTGCTCCAACCACGATTTCAACTCCGTCATCATCTCCAAATGGAATTTGAAGCCGATGCGGCAGCCCCATCCGTGGCCGCCAGTGGGATAGACGTGGAGCGAGGAGGGTATCTTGTTGCTGTTGAGCGCACTGTAATAACTCACGCCATTGACAGGCAACACCACTTTGTCGTCGTCGCTCAGCGCTATCCATGCGGGTGGCGTGTCGGCCGTCACCTGCAGTTCGTTGCTGAACAACCGTTCCATCTCTTTCTGGGGCTCTTTTCCGAGCAGGAAATCGTGTGAGCCGCGGTGGGTGGTGGCTATGTCCATCGTGATGACCGGATAAAACAAAATCTGGAAGTTCGGTCTCGCATCAGCAGGGGCATGGGTGGCTATGGTTGATGCGAGATGACCGCCTGCCGACGATCCCATGATACCGACGTCGTTGGGGTTGACATGCCATTCTGCGGCGTGGCGTCGCACCATGCGTATCGCCTCTTCAGCATCATTAATGGGCACCCGGTAATCGCCGTGAGGCATCCGGTATTTGAGCACCACCACGGCAATGCCCATGTTATTGAAAAATCCGGCCCAGTCTTTACCCTCATGGTCAATGGCCAAGTGCGTATATCCGCCTCCGGGGCAGATGACGACAGCGCGGCCCGTGGCCTTGGCTGCATTCGGCAGGTAAATAAACACTTTCGCTGTGTCGGCGGGATTGCTGCTTACGACAGGAGCCCCTTTGGGCCACAACAGACTCTCGCTCTGCGTCTGTGCCGTGGCACTTATCGTCATGAGCGAAAGAAGCATGATAAATATTGATTTTCTCATGGGTTAGTTGGTTGAATGATTGTGCAAAGTTACATTTTTTGCACGAGAATGATGCGAAAACAAATAAAAAACGGCCGATGAGTCATAAAATTGGAGAAAAAGAATTACTTTTGCCTTTTGAATTTACCTAAGAAACCCAAACACTATCTTAAAAACATGAACAAAAGATTCTTGACTATCTGTGCACTTGCCATTATGGCCGTGGGAGCGCAGGCGAAAGTGAAGTTGCCGCATGTCATCGGCGACCACATGATATTGCAGCAAAACACCGAGGCCCGTCTGTGGGGATGGGACAAACCCGGAAAAAAAGTGAAGGTGACGCCATCATGGAGCAATGACACTTACACCGCAAAAACAGATGACAACGGCCGCTGGATAGTCAGTGTGAAAACGCCAGCAGCGAGTTTCACGGAATACAGCATCACTTTCGACGACGGCGATAAAACCACCATCAATGGTGTGATGACCGGTGAAGTATGGGTCTGTGCCGGTCAGAGCAACATGGAGATGCCCGTCAAGGGTTTCGGCAACTGCCCTGTTGAGGGATATAACCTCGCTGTGACCGACGCCGTCAACTCGCGTGGTGTGCATTACGTCAAGATTCCCAGTGTGATGTCGATGACTCCGCTCGATGATGCCGATTGCGAATGGAAGGTCTGCGACCCCAATACCGTGGGCGATGCCTCGGCCACAGGTTATTTCTTCGCTCGATTGGTCAGCCGCACGCTTAATATCCCCGTCGGACTGGTCATGGCAAACAAGGGAGGAACACGTGTGGAGAGTTGGCTTACCCGCGACAATCTTCAGCGTTATACCCAGGAGACGCTCGACTCGATGGAGATGGTGCGCCGCTTTCCTTGGGATTATCACCGGCCGCTTCTCTGGGGCAATGGCACTTTCAACCCCATCCTCAACTATACCGTCAAGGGCATCCTCTTCTATCAGGGTTGCTCAAATGTGGGTGACCCGGGTAATCAATACTCCGACCGCCTGACACTTTTGGTCAAACAGTGGCGCGAGCAGTTTGGTTTGGGCAACATCCCCTTCTATTTTGTGCAAATAGCCCCCTACTATTATGACGACGACGTCAATGGTATCAGCGGTGCCTTGTTGAGAGAACAGCAGTTCCGTGCGGCGCAGATTATCCCCAACAGCGGCATCGTCTGCACCAATGACTTGGCCTACCCCTGGGAAACACAACAGATACACCCCTGTCAGAAACAGCCTGTGGGAGAACGTCTCGCCTTTCTTGCGCTCAACAAAACTTACGGCATGAAGAGTATCATGTGCGAAAGCCCGTCGTTCAAGGAGATGACCATCAAGGGCGACACCTGTTTCGTCAGGCTGCAAAATGACTACGATGGCATCAGTCGCTACGAGGATATCCAAGGTTTTGAGTTGGCTGGCGAAGACCGAGTGTTCCACAAGGCCAATGCTTATTACTATTGGACCAAGGGCATCATCATCACTTGTCCTGAGGTGAAACAACCCGTGGCCGTGCGCTATTGCTTCCGCAATTTCCAACTCGGAAACGTAGCCAACCAAGCTCTGTTGCCACTCTTCCCCTTCAGAACAGATCAGTGGTGATAAGAGAGAGGCAAGAAGCAAGAAGCAAGAAGCAAGAGGCAAGAAGCAAGAGGCAAGAAGCAAGAAGCAAGAAGCAAGAAGCAAGAAGCAAGAGATATCTCACTTTAGAAGTTTCTTCTCTGTAAGCTGCGGCTATGTCGCTGCCAACGCCTATCCCTCTCACAATACCCATCCATTCCCTCCTCACCACCCCCAAGGACCAACCGACCAATCTTATGCATCCATTAGATAAATTCACACATTGCCCGGTATGCGGTAGCGGGCGATTCGATATCAACGACGAGAAAAGTAAGCGTTGTGCCGACTGCGGTTATGAGTATTACCTCAACCCGTCGTCGGCCAATGCCGCCTTTGTGGTCAACGACCGGTGCGAACTGCTGGTGGAACGTCGAGGCCGAGAGCCTCAGAAAGGTCTTCTCGACCTGCCAGGCGGTTTTGCCGACATCGGTGAAACCGCCGAACAAGGCGTCATCAGAGAGGTGTTGGAAGAGACTGGGCTGACCGTCGCTCGGGCAGAGTACCTCTTCAGTTTCCCCAACACGTATCTATACTCCGGTCTTGTCGTACCCACGCTCGACCTCTTTTTCCGTTGCGAGGTCACTGACTTGTCCTCGTTAAGGGCCGATGACGATGCCGCAGAAGTGATGTGGATACCCTTCGAACAGATACATCCCGACGATTTTGCCTTCGATTCCATTCGAAAAGGCGTCGAAGAATTCTTAAAAACTGTTAACCGCTGACTTATACCAGTGAAATATTAAAAATCCTTAAATATCTGCCTATATAATAAGGTGGTTAAAAACTTATGCTTACTTTTGCGCCCCAAACATAGCGACTATCAAAAAGTATGCAAGAAAATTTAGTGATTGTAGAGAGCCCCGCAAAGGCCAAAACTATTGAGAAATTCTTAGGTAAGGATTTCAAAGTGATGTCCAGTTATGGACACATACGCGACCTGAAAAAGAAGGAAATCAGCATAGATACTGACACCATGCAGCCCGACTATGAGATTCCCGAAGAGAAGAAAAAACTGGTCAGCGAATTAAGAAACAATGCCAAGAAGGCAACGAGTATATGGTTGGCATCCGATGAAGACCGCGAGGGAGAGGCTATCTCATGGCATCTCTGCGAAGTGCTCGGACTGGATGAGAAGAACACCAAACGTATCGTTTTCCACGAAATTACTAAACCCGCCATCCTCAAGGCTATCGAAGAGCCCAGACAACTGGACATGAACCTGGTGAACGCCCAGCAGGCCCGTCGCGTGCTCGACCGTATCGTCGGTTTCAAATTGTCGCCTGTGTTATGGAGAAAGGTAAAACCCGCCCTTTCAGCCGGTAGGGTGCAGAGTGTGGCTGTCAGACTCATTGTGGAACGTGAGCGTGAGATACAGCACTTCGAGAGCGAAGCCTATTACCGTGTCAACGCCATCTTCGCACTCACACTGCCCGACGGTGGCCAGGCTGAGGTGAAAGCCGAACTCAACACCCGTTTCAAGACCCATGAAGAGGCAACGGCTTTCCTCGAGAAATGCCGCGATGCACAATTCACCGTAGACAATATCTCCAAGAAGCCGCTCAAGCGCACACCGGCGCCCCCCTTCACCACCTCGACACTTCAGCAAGAGGCAGCAAGGAAACTCGGTTTCACAGTGTCGCAAACCATGATGGTGGCACAGCGTCTCTATGAGAACGGACTTATCACCTATATGCGTACCGACTCGGTCAATCTCTCCACGCTTTGCATTGGAGCGGCCAAAGAAGAGGTGACAAGACTTTACGGTGAGAACTACAGCCGTCCGCGCAATTTCCAGACACGCTCGAAAGGAGCACAGGAGGCGCACGAGGCCATTCGTCCCACCTATATGAACAACACCGAAATCTCAGGCAATGCTCAGGAGAAACGACTTTATGACCTGATTTGGAAGCGTACCGCCGCTTCGCAGATGGCAGAGGCCCAGATAGAGAAAACCACCGTAGGTATCAGTGTCAGCGGTTGTCAAGAGCAATTCGTGGCTAATGGTGAAGTGGTGGTCTTCGACGGTTTCCTCAAGGTGTATCGTGAATCGACCGATGACGATGACAACAACCAGGTAGAAGAGGCCTCACATGTGTTGCCCGCCATGAAAAAGGGTGACGAACTCACCCGTCGCGAGATAGTAGCCACACAACGCTTCACACTCGGTCCTGTGAGATATACCGAGGCAAGTCTGGTGCACAAACTCGAAGAACTGGGTATCGGCCGTCCGTCAACCTACGCGCCGACCATCAGCACCATCCAACAGCGCGACTACGTGCAGAAAGGTGACAAGAAAGGCGAAGACCGCACCTATATTGTCGATACGCTCAAAGGCACCAAAATCACCTCAAAAAACAAAAAAGAGATTGTAGGCAGCGACAAGGGCAAACTGTTGCCCACCGACATCGGTATCGTGGTCAATGATTTCCTGCAGAAATATTTCCCGTCTATCATGGATTACAACTTCACCGCAAAAGTAGAGACGCAATTCGATAAGATAGCCGAGGGCAAGGCCGACTGGACCGCTATGCTCAAGAAATTCTACAAGGAATTTGAGCCGACTGTGGAGAAAACCATCAATATACGCGCCGAGCATAAAGCCGGTGAACGCGAACTGGGTCTCGACCCCAGAAGCGGGAAACCTGTCTTCGTGAAAATCGGACGTTACGGACCTATTGTACAGATAGGCACGGCCGAAGATGATGAAAAACCGCGTTTTGCACAACTGCCCGCCAACCAGAGCATGGAGAGTATCACCCTCGACGAGGCACTCGAACTCTTCACACTGCCGCGCACCATCGGTCAGTATCAAGGCGCTGACGTGACCATCGGTGCAGGACGTTTCGGTCCATATATCCTTCACAACAAGAAATATGTGTCACTGCCTAAGACGGAAGACCCGCACACCGTGACCATCGAGACCGCTATCGAGCTGATTGAGCAAAAACAGCAACAAGAGCAGCAACGGCACCTCAAGAAGTTTGAGGAAGACGAGAAGATGGAAGTGCTCAATGGCCGTTATGGTCCCTACATCGCTTATGACGGCAAAAATTACCGGCTGCCTAAGGCGAAGCATGCCAAAGCCGCTGAACTGTCCTATCAGGAATGCATGGACATCGTGAATGCCACCAATAGCAAGAAGAAATAAGGACGATGACACGTATCATCATCATCGGTTACATGGGCGCCGGGAAAACAACCGTGGGCCATGCGCTGTCAAAACAACTGGGCATCCCCTTTTACGACCTCGACTGGTATATCGAGACAAGGATGAGAAAGACTGTGGCGCAGATTTTCGCTGAAAAGGGTGAGGACGGGTTCCGCAAAATCGAGTACAACATGTTGCACGAGGTGGCGGAATTTGAGAATGTCATCATCAGCTGCGGCGGCGGAACGCCCTGTTTCTTCGACAACATGGACTACCTCAACGGTCAGGGCGAGACTATTTATCTGAAAGCGACACCCGACGTGCTCTACAAACACCTGAAAATGGGAAAGACCGTCAGGCCCCTGTTGCTCAATAAAACACCCGAGGAGACGCAAGATTATATCCGACAGCAACTGACATTACGCGAGCCTTTTTATACGAAAGCGCGCCACATACTCGATGTCAACCTGCTCGACAACTACGATAAGATCAAAATCTCAGTAGAGAGAATCAAGGAGATGCTGCATCTCTCATCAGAAAATAAAGAGAATATCTAAAAGATAAGTTTTTTCGAAACTACCCATCAATTAAACCGCCTAAATACAACCATCATGAAAAAGTGGACCATTGACGACGCGAGAGAACTTTACAACATCAACGGCTGGGGAACCTCCTATTTCGGCATCAACGAAGCGGGAGATGTCTATGTCACACCTTGTAAAGACCAGACGCAGATAGATTTGCGCGAGATAATGGATGAGCTGGCACTGCGTGATGTCACCTCGCCAGTACTCCTGCGTTTTCCAGATATCCTTGACAACCGAATCGAGAAAACGTGGAGTTGTTTCAAAAAAGCCGCCAATGAATACGAATACAAGGCGGAAAACTACGTGGTCTATCCCATCAAGGTCAACCAGATGCAGCCGGTGGTAGAGGAAATCATCAGCCACGGACGGAAATTCAATCTGGGACTGGAGGCGGGCTCGAAACCTGAACTCCATGCCGTCATCGCCATGCAATGCCAGAGCGACAGCATCATCATCTGTAACGGCTACAAAGACCAGAACTACATCGAACTGGCACTGCTTGCGCAGAAGATGGGCAAACGCATCTTCATCGTCGTGGAGAAACTCAACGAACTGGACATCATCGCCAAAATAGCAAAGAAACTTGATGTAAGGCCCAATATCGGCATACGCATCAAACTGGCTTCCAGCGGCAGTGGAAAATGGGAGGAAAGCGGCGGCGATGCCTCAAAATTCGGACTTACGGCCAGTGAACTGCTCGACGCCCTTGAGACGCTCGACAAAAAAGGCCTGCACGACTGTCTCCGACTCATCCACTTCCATATCGGTTCGCAGATCACCAAAATTCGCCGCATACAAGCCGCATTGAGAGAAGCCTCTCAGTTCTATATCCAACTCCACAAGATGGGCTACAACGTCGATTTCGTGGATTGCGGAGGCGGTTTGGGCGTTGACTACGACGGCACACGGTCGCCCAGCAGCGAGAGTTCGGTCAACTACTCTATTCAGGAGTATGTCAACGACTGTATCTATACCTTTGTGGAGGCCTCTAACAAGAACAACCTTCCCCACCCCAACCTCATCACTGAGAGCGGGCGCTCACTGGCCGCGCACCACTCTGTGCTTGTCATCGATGTGCTGGAAACGGCATCTCTGCCTGAGATGCCTGAGGAGTTTGAACCCGACGAGACCTCTCACCAGTTGGTAAAAGACCTCTACGAGATTTGGGATAACCTATCACCGCGCAATGTGTTGGAGGACTGGCACGATGCTGAACAGATACGCGAAGAGGTGCTTGACCTCTTTGCCCATGGTATTGTGGATTTGAAGACCCGCGCTGAAATCGAGGCGATGTATTGGAGCGTATGCCATGAAATCAATGCGCTGGCCAAGAATCTCAAGCATATCCCCGAGGAACTGATGAATATCGACAAGTTGCTGGCTGACAAGTATTTCTGCAACTTCTCGTTGTTCCAAAGCCTCAGCGACTCTTGGGCCATCGACCAATTGTTCCCCATCATGCCTATCCAGCGGCTCAACGAGCGTCCCACCCGAAACGCCACACTGCAAGACATCACTTGCGACAGCGACGGTAAGGTGGCCAACTTCGTGACCAACCGTCACAATTCGCACTCGCTGCCCGTGCATGCACTCCGTAAAAACGAGAAATACTATCTCGGTGTGTTCCTCGTAGGTGCATATCAGGAGATACTTGGCGATATGCACAATCTTTTCGGTGACACCAATGCCGTGCATATCTCCGTCAAAGACGGACAATACCACATCGACCAGATTATTGACGGTGAGACTGTCGAAGAGGTGCTTGAATATGTGCAGTACAACCCCCGCAAACTCGTCCGCCAACTCGAGATATGGGTCACCAAGAGTGTCAAACAGGGTAAAATTTCTCTTGAAGAAGGTAAAGAATTCCTCTCCAATTACCGTTCAGGACTTTATGGATATACTTATTTAGAGTAAACCCACCCTGTTTCTCCCTCCATACCCCTACCCAAGAGGGGAACACACACTTGAATCTACATATCAACGTTCAATTATGAAAAAAGATTTCCTAACCATTGTCAAAGTTGGCGGAGCCATTGTTGAAGACAAAGAGCAATTGGAACTGCTGCTTGACAATTTCAGTGCTATCCCGGGACATAGGATTCTTGTGCATGGTGGCGGTCGCCGGGCCACACAGGTGGCGGCTCGGCTCGGTATAGAGAGTAAAATGGTCAACGGACGCCGTATCACAGACAGCGATATGCTCGAAGTGGTGACGATGGTCTATGGCGGCCTGGTCAACAAAAACATTGTTGCACGATTACAGGCGCGCGGAGTGAATGCCATCGGGTTGACCGGTGCTGATATGGATGTGATACGTTCGCACCGCAGACCCGTGAAAGACATAGATTACGGTTTTGTGGGCGATGTGGACCGTGTGGATGCCGACCAACTCGAAGTTCTGCTCGAAAAGGGTATCACTCCTGTTTTGGCACCCCTCACACACGATGGTCAAGGCACCATGCTCAACACCAATGCCGACACCATCGCATCGGTGGCTGCACAGGCACTTGCCGACCGCTATGAGGTGACACTCATCTATTGTTTTGAGAAACCCGGCGTATTGAGCGACCCTGATGATGACACATCTGTTATCCCCCATATCACACGCGAGGATTTCACACGGCTTACCGCCGACGGCACCATCTCGGGAGGCATGATACCCAAGATAGAAAACGCGTTGCAAGCTTTAGAGGCGGGTGTACGCCGCGTCATCATCACCCTCGCCACAGCCATCGACGGTCAGCACGGCACGATTATAGAATAGACAGGAGTCCCTATTGGGCCCATAGGCCTAATAAACCCAAATATCCCAAAAAGAAAAATCCGGGTCCTTTCTCAGGGCTCGGATTTTCTTTCGTTAGTATGTTATGAAAAATTTGAGAGAAATTGAAACTTCACAGTTTCAGAATTGTTTTACTAAACATGATTTTATAGAGAAAGCATAGAAAAATGTCTTATCTGATGCTCATAGGGATATGAGCGGCACTATCAATCTTCACGCTGTCGGCTCGTGCTACGGAGATACCGTCTGCCTTGGGCTCTTCTATGGTAGCCACCTCGTTTTGAGCAGGTTTGTCAGTATGGCGCAATGCCACGGTGACAGCATTACCAAGGGTGAGGATGACCGCCACGACCGCCACTGCCTTGAACAGGGGTTGCAACCGCTGGGTCAGTTTAATGGTGCGGGCTTTGACGGTCTTCTTTTCTCCTACGAGTTCCATCATGCGGTCGTCGAAGTCATCGCCGAGGTTTTCCTCATGGATGGAAGTTTGCTCGTAGGTGAACAAATCCTTGTAGGGCAAGAGGGCTGCGGGCACTTCTTTCTGGTTGAAGAACGTTCTGAGAATCTGCTCTTCTTCCATAGTCGTCTCGCATTGCCAGTAGCGATCCAAGAGTTGTTCGATGTATTGATAGTTCATCTTGTTATGATGTTTCTATTTGCTGATATTTTTGTTTGACAGCCTGCCGGGCACGGAAGATATTGATTTTCACTTGGTCTTCGCTGATGTCCATGATGGCGGCGATTTCTTTGTAGGTCTTTCCTTCGAAATCGCGCAGTTGCATGCAAGTGCGTTGTTTCTCAGGCAGTGCGTTCACGATGCGTCTCACCAGTTCTATCCTGTCTTTTTGGAGCATTTGCTCGTAGGGAGTGGTAGTGGCTATGGCACCATTTTCGAGTTGGATGTCGTCGAGCGACTCGTTTTGGCGGTCTTTTCGTTTGATGCGGTCGAGCGCCAGATTTCGGCAGACGGTGAGGCTATATGCTTCGATGGATTGGATGTCTTGCCATTCGTCGCGTTTGTTCCAGACTTTTATCAGTGTATCCTGCACGATGTCTTCGGCGTCCTCGTGTCTGAGAGTGATGCGAAGGGCGAGCCGGTAAAGCACGTTTTTCAACGGCAGCACATCGTTTCGGAAACTGATATTTTTCATCTTCTCTCTATGGGTTGACGATTACACGGTATGGTAAGTTACAGGGTTTAAGGATTTTTAACAAACTGGTGGTTTAGGGGTTGGTCGTATAGGTTTTTCCGAGTACTCCGAATGTTAACAATTGTCTCAATTCCTCAACTACATCACTCCTCAACTACTTTATTTCTTAAACATGTTCTTAATCCAGCGGATGTTGTCTATCCATTGGATAATTGGCCCGATGACGGGCAGGGCGCGCGCTCCGGCCCAGCGCAGACGGTTCACCTCGTCGGGCAGGGCATGTGAGATGGCGGCTTTTACCTCGCGCTCCGCCATTGATTTTGCATGCTCCTCTGCCGAAATGCGTCGGTTCTCAGCCTGCATTTCTGCCACCTGTTCGTCGATAGACTGGCCTTGTGCGTTGACCACACAGTTAGCGTATTTTCCCAACAGTGTGTTGTATTCTTGGAAGAGAGGACCCTGCATCAATTGGTTGTTGAATGCCGCCTGGTCGGGGCTGCTGTATGCCAATTGGTCGAGTTTTAAGAAAAAAGCGTCAAACTCCTGTTGTCCGGCAGCAGACAGACGGTATTGCTGCTCTACGACATCATGATAAGGTTTTGTCCAAAGATGATGAGTTGCCATAATGCTTTATAATAAAATTGTTGATGATAATACGATATGAATCTTTTTGCAAAAATAGCATTTTTCACCTAATTCGCCAAATAATCTTGTCCATATTCATAAAAAGCATTATTTTTGCATCATCATTTTCGGAAGTTATTAAATAGATGAAACAAAACAGAATCACAACATTATTCGGGATTGAGAAACCTGTAATTCAGGGTGGTATGGTATGGATCAGCGGATGGCGTCTGGCTGCAGCCGTGAGCAACGCCGGCGGACTGGGTCTGTTGGGCGCGGGGTCGATGCACCCCGAGACACTCATCGAGCATATCCATAAGATGAAAGAGGCGACCGACAAGCCTTGGGGCATCAATGTGCCGCTGATGTATCCCGAGATAGACCGTCTTATTCAGATTATTATCGACGAGGGCGTGAAAATAGTCTTTACCTCTGCTGGAAGTCCTAAAAAATATACTACGCGTCTCCATGAGGCTGGTATCAAGGTGGCCCATGTCGTGTCGAGTTCGAAATTCGCGCGCAAATGTGAAGAGGCGGGTGTAGATGCCATCGTGGCCGAAGGTTTTGAGGCTGGCGGACACAATGGCCGTGAGGAGACCACCACTATGGCGCTCATCCCCCAAGTGAGGAAAGCCACATCGTTGCCGTTGATAGCCGCCGGTGGCATCGGCAGCGGCGAGGCTATTCTGGCCGCCATGGCTTTAGGCGCTGAAGGTGTGCAGATAGGCACTTTGTTCGCGCTGACAGAGGAGAGCAGTGCTTCAGAGGCGTTCAAAGAGCGTTGCACACAATTGGAGGAGGGCGACACCATGCTCACATTGAAACTCATCTCGCCTACGCGTATGGTAAAGAATGACCTCTATTGCCGTATCATGCAGGCAGAGAGCGAAGGGGCCGCTGTTGAAGACCTGCGCCGTATCTTAGGTCAGGCTGCGTCGAAACGTGGCATTTTCGAAGGCGATATAGACAACGGTGAGTTGGAAATCGGCCAGATAGCCTCTGCCGTGAAACAAATCCGTCCGGTGAGCGAGGTGATGCGCCAACTCACAGAAGAGTTTGCCGAAGCCAAGAAACGGTTGACAGACTTGAATTTTTGAGGTTTGAGGTTTTTGGCCTACAGAATAATCGGAGTAATCGTGCTTTTGCTGATTACTCCGATTTCTTTTCTGGCTCCTCGCCTTTTATTCTAAACAACCTTATCAGGAACAGCAGTCCGCGGATGGTCAGTTCTATCGCCATGGCAACCCACACGCCCATCAGTCCGTAATGTTTGGCGAGCACTGCGGCGAGTGTCAGGCGGACAAGCCACATACATCCCAGATTGATGGCTGCGGGCCGCAGGGTGTCGCCGATGCCCACACATACGCTGTAAGTGACGATAGAAGCGGCAAACATCGGTTCGGCGAACGCCTCGATGCGTAAGCATTGCGCGCCTAGGTCGCGTATCTCAGCCACGGGAGTCATCAGTCCCATCATCTCGGGTGCGAAAACATACATCACCACGCCCATCAGTGCCATGATTATCATGCCGGTGAACACCGTCATGCGGGCGAAACTGCTCATCAGGTCATTTCGCCCGGCACCTTTGCTCTGACCGACCAAGGTGGTGGCTGCGTCGCCGATACCAAAGCCAGGCATATAACACAGGCTTTCGGCGGTGATGGCAAAAGTATTGGCGGCGATGGCGAAATTGCCCAAAGGAGCGACAATCATCGTGCTGACTATCTGCGCCGACCCCATCAGAAACGATTGTAATGCCATAGGAGCGCCTATCTTGAAGGCGTTGGCCAGATATGAGGTCACAAAGCGGAAAGGCTCGTGAGGCAAGCGCAATGACAAAATCTTTGACCGGAAAAAGGCAAACCATCCCTGCCATAGCGATATCACGACAAAGGAAAGACCCGTGCCCAAAGCCGCTCCGGTCACTCCCCAGCCGGCACCGGGTATCCACACGTTCAAACCCAACAATTGGACATGGCGGCTGGGAAAAATCAAGAGGAAATTGAACAACACGTCGAACACGCATAAGAGGATACTCATCGTGCTTGCCACACGCATATTGCCCTCGCACTTAAGCATCGCCGATGCCAGCGTATTCATTTGGAAGAAAGGTCCCGAGAGGGAGAAAATCAGGAAATAGCGCGATGAATCAGGTGCGATGTCGGCACCGCCGCCCAACCAGAAAGGCAACGGCGAGGCGATGGCCACAGCCAAAAGCATGAAAAGCACACTGAAAGCAGAGGTGACGATGAGCGCGTGGCGAAGCACGTCGCGGGCCCGAACAAAATCGTTGGCACCGATGAAATGTGCCACCTGTACCGAGAAACCCATCGCCGCCGCAGAGAAAAGACTGCCGAACATCCACGTGGAAGACTCTACCAGACCGATTGCCGCCGATGCCTCTGCACCCAGACTGCCCACCATGGCCTGATCGATGAAAAACATCATCACCATGGTGACTTGCGCCAGGATGGCAGGGATACTCAACTGGAAAATCAGGTTGAGTTTGTTATATCCCGTCATCGGCTTGCCCTCACGGATGAGAGCCAGCAATAACTCACTCTTCCGCTGTTGTGCCATTTCCCAATGTGTTCTCTATTTCGTCTAGTATGCGGGTCAGTTCGTCCATGGTAGTGGCGCGCAACATAGCGATGCGCGTCTGTCGGAAATTGGGGATGCCCTTGAAGATAGGCGACGCAGCCAGATGACGTCGCGTATGCAGTATGCCGCGATATTCGTCGATACGTTCCACATTGATGCGTAACTGTTCGCGCAGCACATCCAGTTTCCATTTGAAATCCATCGTAGGGTCAGGTTCGCGACCGTCTAAATAGTCGCGCATCTCTTTGAAAATCCACGGACGGCCGAAGGTGGCGCGTCCCACCATTACCGCATCCACCCCATAGCGGTCGAATGCCTGTTTGGCCTCTTCGGGCGAAGTGATGTCGCCATTGCCGATGACAGGGATATGGATGCGCGGATTGCGTTTTACCTCGCCGATGAGTGTCCAGTCGGCTTTACCCGTGTACATCTGTGAGCGTGTGCGTCCGTGGATGGTCAGCGCCTGGATGCCGCAGTCTTGCAACTGTTCTGCCAGATCGGTGATAATCAGATTGTTCATGTCCCAACCCAAACGTGTTTTTACT
>CAMJAO010000011.1 GCA_946403615.1 uncultured Prevotellaceae bacterium | reverse complement strand
TGAAAATCACCATGGACAATATCGCCATCTATGACCGCCCGATACGAGTGTATGAAGGCAATGACTTGGTGGTGAAAGACAACAAGATCTACATCAACGGCAAAGAGGCCAATGAATATACCTTCAAGATGGATTATTACTGGATGATGGGTGACAACCGCCACAACTCGCTCGACTCCCGTTACTGGGGATTCGTGCCCGAAGACCATGTCGTGGGTAAACCGATTTTCATCTGGCTCTCCATCAACCCCGAAGACGTAGGTCCGAAAATCCGCTGGAACCGTCTCTTCCGCATGGTGGATAATATCAAGTAAAAGGGATATAAATACCAGATACAACGCTATAAAACCTATAGATTCTTGGATTCTATAGGTTTTATAGATAATGTAGATCTTTAGCAATGAGCATCGACAACCACTTTCAACCCGTGACCCCATCCAATGAGGGTATGGCGAAAGGTGCGGGTGAGGCTGCTACTTGTCTTCTCTCCACCACCTATTTCGGTCCGGTGCAGTGGTATCAGAAACTGCGCCGCTACGAACGGGTGATGGTGGAACGCATGGACAGTTTTGTGAAGCAGACCTACCGCAACCGATGTGTTATTGCCGCGCCAAACGGACCGCAGGCGCTGACCATCCCTGTCAGCCACGACAACGACAAACCGTTAACGCGCGACATCCGCATCAGCGACCACGGAAATTGGCGCCGCCTGCACTGGAATGCTCTGCAGACCGCCTATGGCGAGTCGCCTTTCTTCGAGTATTACGCCGACGACTTACATCCCTTCTTCGAACGCCAATGGGAGTTTCTCTATGATTTCAACATGGAGATAACCCTCCTCCTGTGCCAACTGCTCGACATCCACCCCACCATCACCCCCACCGACAAATATTTCCCCAATAAATCTAATCATTCGGAGTACTCAGAAACCACACCCTCCCTTTGGGAGGGTCAGGGTGGGTATCAGGATTATTCCGATTTCCGCGACGTGATCCATCCGAAACATCCCCTGCCCGACCCCGATTTCACCCCGAAACCCTATTATCAGGTCTATGCTTCTCGCCACGGGTTCCTGCCCAACCTCTCCATCCTCGACCTGCTCTTCAATGAGGGAAACGAGAGTATCTTTTATCTGTAACGAATACGAAAAACCTGTCCTCAAAACAGACCGATAATAAAAAAATTTTACAACTGAGAATTATCCTATCCTCACTAATGAGGAGGAATTAAAAACGTGCAGACAGAATTATCTTTCTTTCATCTATTGGAAAATCACTGTTTTGCATAGATACACTTTATTTTTGTTAACAGTCGTTAAACTTTTGTTGCGCTTAGCAATATTTTCGGATTTCTTTACATATTAAATTAATAGAAAGCCTATTTTTGCAAAACCTAATGCAAATCTATGCCTTTCAAAAAAATCCGACAAAAAATCAAGGACTTCAATGACGGACTTTCTACCAAAAAGAAAGTTTTTCTGATTGTCGCCTCAGGAGTGTTTGTGGGGCTGGCAGGTCTGATGCTATACCTGCTCCGTTTCCACACCTATCTGGGCGATGAACCGTCGGCTTGTGTCAACTGTCATATCATGACCCCATACTACGCCACATGGGAGCACTCATCGCATGCCCGCAACGCCACATGTAATGATTGCCATGTGCCACATGACAATATCGCACACAAATATCTCTTCAAGGGGATGGACGGTATGAAACATGTGGCCTATTTCGTCACGCACAGCGAACGGCAGGCCATCATGGCTGAAGACGCCAGCGCACAAGTCATCATGGATAACTGCATACGTTGTCACGCCCAACTCAATACCGCCATGGTAAAGACCGGGCAAATCGACTATGAGGCAGCGAAAAAAGGCGAAGGTAAGGCTTGCTGGGATTGCCACCGCAATGTGCCCCACGGTAAGATGAATTCGCTGTCATCCACACCAAACGCACTCGTTCCACTCCCCCCGGCACCTGCGCCCGAGTGGATGAGAACCCATCCCAGTCCCAAATAACCCAATGCCCAACCCCCTCCCCAAACGACCAAACGACTAACCCACCAAACGACCAAAATATGGCAAAGAAACTAAAACGTTGGCAAAGTTGGCTGCTTTTCGGCGGCTCGATGGTAGCGGTCTTCCTGTTAGGGCTGCTTGTATCGTCGCTGCTCAGCCGCAGAGCCGAGGAAGCCAATCTTTTCAACAACAGGAAAAACATGTTCCAAGAACAAATCGTGGCGCAAAACGAGAAATTCAAAGAGGATTTCCCGCGTGAATACGAGACATGGTTGCAAACCGAAGACACCACTTTTACAAGTGAGTTCAACAGCAGCAACAACGTGGATGTGCTCGCCCAACGGCCTGAGTTGGTCATTCTTTGGGCTGGCTACGCCTTCTCGTGGGAGTATAACACTCCTCGAGGCCACCATCATGCACTCGAAGATATGCGTGGCATCTTGCGCACAGGCGCACCGGGCGTGACCGAAGGCAAGGAGCCACAACCCGGCACCTGCTGGACCTGTAAAGGACCTGATGTGCCAAGGCTGATGAACGAGAAAGGCATAGCTGAGTTCTATAAGGTTCCGTGGTCCACATGGGGGCCTGAGGTAATGAACTCCATCGGCTGCTCCGACTGCCACGATGCGCGCACCATGGACTTGAAGCCGGCACGTCCCGCTCTATATGAGGCATGGGAGCGCCGCGGCATGGACGTCAACAAAGCTTCGCATCAGGAGATGCGCTCGCTCGTCTGTGCACAGTGTCACACGGAGTATTACTTCGCCGGCGACGGGAAGTACCTCACTTTCCCGCAAGACAAAGGTCTCACAGTGGAAAACATCGAAGAATATTTCGACAGCATCGGTTTCACGGATTATACCCATGCCCTCAGCCGCACACCCATCCTCAAGGCACAACACCCGGGCTATGAGATTTCCAAGATGGGCATCCACGGACAACGCGGCGTGTCGTGTGCCGACTGTCATATGCCATATGTGAGCGATGGAGGTGTGAAATACACCGACCACCACATCATGAGTCCGTTGGCTCACATCGACCGCAGTTGCCAGACTTGTCACCGCGAATCGGAAGAGACACTCCGGCAGAACGTTTATGAACGCCAGCAGAAATGCAACGAGATACGCAATCAAGTAGAGCGTGAGTTGGCCACAGCCCATCTGGAAGCGAAGTTTGCTTGGGACAAGGGTGCCACCGAGCCTGAGATGAACCCCGTGCTTGACTTGCTGCGTAAGAGCCAATGGCGTTGGGACTTCGCCGTAGCCAGTCACGGAGCCGCTTTCCATGCTCCTCAAGAGGTGACACGCATCCTTGCCAATAGTCTCAGTCAGGCACAGGAAGCACGACGCATCATTGCCAAGGTGCTAGCCAAGCATGGTTTCACCGACGAGGTTCCCCTGCCCGATTTCTCCACCAAGGAGAAGGCATGGCAAGTCATCGGGGTGGATGGCCGTCAGAAACAGGCTGATAAGAAGACCTTCCTCGACACCATCGTTCCGAAATGGGTGGAGGAAGCCAAAAAGAACAACCGTTTCATCGAAATCTGACCTTCTTTGCTACATAACAAGATAATTAACACTCAATGGGCGGACACGACAGTCCGTCCCTTTGTTTCAACAGAGGCAATAATCCGCCGATTAACACGTTTTATAGAAGTAACATTGAAGGGTATTTCCGAATAAAAACATGTGGTCGCATCCCTGGACATTAAAAGAAGGCTTTCTGATAGGCGCAGGCCTGTTGGTGGCTGGTGAACTGCTGCAACTGAGCAGCGGAGGCATCGATTGGTCGCTTTTCGCATGGCCCGTCAACATCATCTTGTTGGGTATGGTGCTGACAGCATCGGTCATCCTCTTCCTGTTGAGGAAAAAAGTCTATGCCTGCTGCTTTCTGGGTTCCTACCGTTGTGCCATCCCTGCGCTGACCTATGCCGTCGCGCTGACCATCATTATGGGACTGACACGTCAGGTCCAAGAAGGACGTCCTGCCGCCGACCCCATCGGTCTGACATCCATGACAGGCTATTGGCCCTTTGTGTTGATCTACCTTTGGGTGGTCATCATTCTCGGACAAGTCATCCTGCGCCGCGCCCTGACCTTCCGTTGGTGCGACATCCCCTTTATACTTAACCACTTAGGACTATTCGTCGTGCTCACGACCGCCACACTCGGCAGCGCAGACATGCGACGGGTGGAACTGACCGCCATGAAAGGGCTTCCCGAATGGCGTGCGGTGGATAAGAGCGGACGCATCCAAGAACTGCCGCTCGCCATTGAACTGCTCGATTTCACCATCGACGAATATCCACCAAAACTGATGCTCACCAGCAAAGACAATGGCACGCCACTGCCAGAGGGAAAACCAGCCACACTGCTGATGGACAGCACTTTCCACACGGGACAGTTGGGCGAATGGAGCATCACGCTCGACGAATATATTGACAAGGCGGCACCCTTGATGAGCGCAGACACTACGAGTTTTACACCCTGGCCGTCATCAGGAGCCGCAAGTGCCGCCCATGTCACGGTTGTTGGCCCTAAAGGCAAAAGAAGCGGATGGCTCACCTGCGGAAGTTACCTCTTCCCTTATCAGTTGTTGTCACTTGACGACAGCGTCAATCTGGTGATGCCGCAGCGGGAACCCCGACGATACGTCTCGCGCGTGCAACTGTTCACAGAAAGCGGGAAGAATGTGGAGACGAGCATAGAGGTGAACAAGCCCTACAGCATTGACGGATGGAAGATCTATCAGTTGAGTTATGACACTCAGAAAGGCCGTTGGAGCGATGTCAGCATCTTCGAACTGGTTCGCGACCCGTGGCAACCGTATGTTTATGCTGGCATTTACATGATGCTGGGCGGTGCGGTGCTGATGTTGCTCACCTCGCAAAAGAAGAGAAAGGAGGGCAAGTCATGACTTGGGGCCATTTCATCTTTTTCGCCATCGTATCTGTCGTGTTGTGGATAGCGGGAGCCGTGGCGGCATGGAAAGAGAAGAAAGGCATGGTTTATGCCACTACCATCGGCGGACTGGTTGTCTTCTTCGCTTTTATCGTCGGTATGTGGATATCGTTGGAGCGCCCGCCGTTGCGCACCATGGGCGAGACGCGGTTGTGGTACTCGTTCTTTCTCCCGTTGGCAGGTGTCATTATCTATTCACGCTGGCACTACAAGTGGATTTTGTCGTTCAGCACTCTGATGGCTGTCGTGTTTATTGCCATCAATCTCTTCAAGCCTGAGATACATTCTAAGACGCTCATGCCCGCACTGCAAAGCCCGTGGTTCGCGCCCCATGTCATCGTCTATATGTTCGCCTACGCGTTGCTCGGTGCGTCGTTCGTCATGGCGGTGGTGCTTTTAGGTGCCAGGAGCAAGGCGCCAGGAAAAACCTCCAACCTCCAACCTCCAACCTCCAATCCATCTGATTCTCTCGACAATCTCGTCTATGTGGGGTTGGCATTCATGACCATAGGCATGCTGTTCGGAGCGCTTTGGGCAAAAGAGGCGTGGGGACACTATTGGGCTTGGGACCCCAAAGAGACATGGGCCGCCATCACTTGGTTTGCATACTTGGTGTATATCCATTACCGGTTGGCCTACCCGCAACGCCTGCGACCGGCTCTTTGGATGCTTATCATTGCCTTCATTCTCTTGCAGATGTGCTGGTGGGGCATCAATTATCTGCCTTCAGCACAAGGCGCCAGTGTGCATACGTATAATTCATAAGAAAGGAATAATGGCAAAGCCGTGGTCTATGAAGAAGTCTGCGGCGGTTTTTGCTGTTTTGCTGCCCTCATTATCAAGAAAATAGATAATCTGTTTGGCGTTTCACCAAAAAACCTTTATTTTTGCAGACATGGAGAAAAAATACATCTTCATCACATTCTTTATTATCCTCTTTTGTTATGCGGCATGTTTTGACGAAGAGGGAGAATCCACCCAGAAAGAGTATGTCTATGACGAAGACAACCCTAATGTCTGGGAGGCTAAGGAATGGACTGCGGAGAATATCCCCATGGTGCATTTGCAGGATGCCAATCGCTATGTGAGCGACCCTGAGCACATCATGCAGGACATCTACCGTGACTCTGCCGACATGGTGCTGGCACAACTGGAACGCGACTGCAAGATACAATCCTCGTTCATTATCGTGAACCGTGTGAAGAACGGCGACGCGTTCCGTGTGGCTCAAGACATCGGCAACAAATATGGCGTGGGCGACAAATCGACAAACCGCGGATTGGTGATGGTCATCGCCGTGGAAGACCACAAGTCGTTTATCGCCCCGGGACGCGGTCTGGAAGGTGACCTCACCGACCTGCTCTGCGGACGTATCGGCGACACTTATATAGCCGGTAATATGCGCCAGAACAATCCCGACCAAGCCGTGTTGCAGACTTGCCGTGCCATCTATGAGAAGATGAGCACTGGCGTCGACCCTGTGCTCGACGACGGACAGGGTACCGCTCAAGGTGATGATGAGTTCGGCTGGTTCGACTTCATCATTCTTGCCATCATCATTATCCTGGTTATCTATAGCAGAGGCAGTGGCGTTTATGTGAGCGGTGGCGGAAGCAGCGGCGGTTGGTCCGGTGGAGGCCGTGGCGGAGGATGGTCCGGAGGTGGCGGTTCTTACGGCGGCGGCGGTTTCGGCGGTGGCGGAGCCGGGTCGAGTTGGTAGATAAATAAGAGGTAAGAAGTTAGAGGTAAGAGGTAAGAAGTAAGAAGTAAGAGGTTAGAGATTACTCTGCCAATACCTCATTACCATTTCTCCATAGGCAGCGGTTTGCCGCTACTCCCTAAATGACCAAACGACCAATCTCCCAAATGACTAATAATAAACCATTAAAATATAAGCAAATATGAAATTGAGTAAGTTTATGATCGGTTTGCTCGTTCTGTTAGGAATCGTAGCAATTGTTGGCTTTTTTGCCCTAAACAAGTACAATATGTTGGTAGAAAAGCAGACAGAGGTAGAGAAAGCCTCTGCCAATGTGCAGTCGGCCTATCAGCGCCGTGCAGACTTGGTGCCTAATCTGGTTGAGACAGTGAAGGGCTATGCCAAACATGAGGAGGAGACCCTGAAAGCCGTGGTTGAGGCCCGCGCCAAAGCCACACAGATGCAAGTGGACCTGGCAAACGCCACTCCCGAGCAGATTAAAGAGTTCCAGAAAGCACAGAGCGAACTTGGCGGTGCCCTGGGTAAACTGATTGCTGTGGGTGAGAGTTATCCTGACCTGAAAGCAAATCAAAATTTCCTCGATTTGCAGCACCAATTGGAGGGAACGGAAAACCGCATCAACGAGGCGCGTAATTCGTTCAACGGTGTTGTGGCAGAATACAACAAATCGGTCCGTGCCTTCCCCACCAACCTTATCGCAGGTATGTTTGGTTTCGAAAAGGCTGAGTCATTCCAGGCTGAAGAGGGTGCTCAGAAAGCCCCTGAGGTGAAGTTCTAATGGGGGAGGATGCCTTCATTCTCCAACACCGAGAGGAGGATGTGCGCTCCGTAGCCCTGCAAGCGGCGAAAAATCCTGATATTAACGGCCGTTATGTGACCGAACAGATAGCGGGGTGGCAAAAGGCGCGTACCAAACTGCCTACATGGGCAGCCGTGGAGGGTATTGTCTATCCGCCCCAAATAGCCATGGAGCAATGTTCGTCGGAAACGACGGCACAATATAAAACTGCGACCGCACTTCGCTGGTCGCGGTTTTTTCAGTCTCCTACCCTATTCATCGACTTGACCGGCGGATTCGGTGTCGATCATTATTATCTGGCACGGGCTTTCGACCGCAGCATCTATATCGAAAGGCAAGAGGCGTTGTGCGAGACTGTCCGGCATAATTTCCAATTGTTGGGGCTGCCACACACTGATGTGACCTGCGGCGACAGTAACGACCTGCTCCCTACCCTACCTCATGCCTCGCTTATTTTTGCCGACCCGGCGCGACGTGACATCCATGGCGCACGTACCTATGCCATCAGCGACTGCACACCCGATGTCTGCACCTTGTTGCCCACGATGCTCCAGAAGTGCGATATTTTGCTTCTGAAACTCTCGCCGATGCTCGACTGGCATCAGGCCGTCTTGGCACTCAATAACGCAGCACAGGCCACTGTAGTGCGTGAGGTGCATATCGTTGCTACGGGCAATGAGTGCAAAGAATTGCTTTTGGTGTTGTCAGTAAAGGCAACAGATGGGATGCAGGTGGTGTGCGTCAACGACGAACAGACGTTTGCTTACACCCCTGACGAACAGCCGGCGACAGTCCCCATAGCAAGTATTGACGACCTCACAGGCGGATATCTCTTAGAGCCCAATGCAGCGATCATGAAGGCGGGTTGTTTCGCTGAAATCTGCCGACTCCATCCGTTGCAGGCTATTGCACAAAACAGCCATTTATTCATCGCCAACGACAGGATTGACGATTTCCCTGGACGCACGTTCCGCATCAATACCGTCACCACGATGAATAAACAAGAACTACGCACAGCCCTGCAAGGTATATCACAAGCCAATATCACAGTCAGAAACTTCCCTATGACTGTTGCAGAGTTGCGTAAACGTCTGAAGGTCAGAGATGGTGGCGATTATTATATTTTCGCCACCACAACTGCCGACAATAGGCGGCTGCTACTCGTCTGTGAAAAAAGTAATTAAAAATTTGGCTATGTGGGATTTATCTTGTATTTTTGCCAAAAATCAAAGTGTGTTACAATGAAATCATTTCCACTGTTTTCATGAAAAGTACAAAACAAACCCGTGACACACAAGTCGAGCCATCATCCTGAGATGATGGCTCGTTATTTTATTTATTACCATGACATTTGCCTAATTCTCTCCTATTTCTGGAAGAGACTATAATCGTTGGAAATAACTTGTAAGTATCTCATAGTCAATCAGTTGCTGAATCCTAGTATACTTTAGTGTGCCTCCAACCAATTGGTGCCCCACCCTGCATCGGCCACGAGAGGCACTTGTAGGGGATATGCGGCTTGCATCTCTTCGAGGACGATATGTTCCACCGTTTCACGTTCTTCGGGCAACACAGAGAAATTGAGTTCGTCGTGCACCTGAAGAATCATCTTTGAACGGATGCCCTCGCGCTGGAAACGCTCGTGGATGCGTATCATCGCCACTTTGATGATATCTGCTGCACTGCCCTGGATGGGCGCGTTGATGGCGTTGCGCTCAGCAAAACCGCGTGTCACGGCATTGGCGGAATTGATGTCGGGCAGATAGCGGCGGCGGTGGAAGAAAGTCTCTACATACCCTTTCTCGCGCGCCTCTTCCTTCGCCCGTTCCATGTATTCTTTCACTTGCGGGAAGGTCTCAAAATAGCCGTCGATGAGTTGCCGCGCCTCAGAGCGTTCTATCTCCAAACGCTCGGCCAGTCCGAAGACAGTGATGCCGTAGATGATGCCGAAATTGGCACGTTTGGCCTTTGTGCGCTGGTCGCGCGTGACGGTGTCGATGCTCTCATGATAGATTTTCGCTGCGGTGGCTGCGTGGATATCATATCCCTCGCGGAATGCCTCAAGCATGTTGGCGTCGCCACTGAGATGTGCCATGACGCGCAGTTCTATCTGACTGTAGTCGGCTGAGAAAAACAGACAGCCCTCTTCTGGGATAAATGCTTTGCGTATCTCTTTGCCGTCTTCACCTCGCACAGGGATGTTTTGCAGGTTTGGGTCGCTTGATGACAGTCTGCCCGTGGCGGTGATGGTCTGGTTGAATGAGGTGTGTATATGTCCGGTGCGGGGATTGATCAGTTTGGGCAGCGCATCGACATAGGTGCCTAACAGTTTTTTCAAACCACGGTGCGCAAGGATGTCTGCCACAATCTCATGTTTACTGCGCAGCGCCTGTAACACATCCTCGGAAGTGACAAACTGGCCGGTCTTGGTCTTCTTCGGTTTGTCAATAATTTTCAATTTGCCGAATAGGATGTCACCCACCTGTTTTGGTGATGCTATATTGAAGGTTTCACCTGCCAATTCATAAATTCTGCGCTCGAGTTTTTCCATGCGTGCGGTGAATGCCTCTGAGGTCTCGCGCAGTGCATTGGTGTCGATGCGCACACCGTTCATTTCCATTTCGGCGAGAACGGGCACCAATGGCATCTCTATCTGCCAGAACAATTCCTCTACCCCACCCTTCTGGAGTTTTGGCTCTAACACATTTTTCAGCCTCAAGGTGATGTCAGCATCCTCAGCGGCATACTCATACACCTCTTCGGGTTTTAAGTCGCGCATGGAGCGTTGGTTCTTTCCCTTGGGTCCGATCAGTTCATCGATGTGTATGGTTTGATAACCAAGATACGCCTCGGCCATGTAATCCATGTTGTGACGCAACTCAGGTTGGAGCAAGTAGTGGGCAATCATCGTGTCGAACATTTTTCCCTGGAGCATGATGCCATAGTTGCGCAATACCTCCATGTCGTACTTGATATTTTGTCCGACTTTCAAAATATCCGCTTTCTCATAAACCGGACGGAACACCTCGACCACTTTTTGAGCCTCTTCGCGATTTTCGGGAACGGGAACGTAAAATGCCTCACCTTCACGCACTGAAAAACTCAAACCGACCAATTCTGCGTCAATTGGCGAGGTAGAAGTCGTTTCCGTGTCTAGACTTAAAATTTTGTTTGTCAATAAAAAATCACAAAGTTTCTTTATATCTTGCTGATTTTCAATTAAATGATATTCGTGCGGTGTCGTTTTTAGGCTCTCAAAACTCGATTTTTTTTCATCATCCGTACTCTCGGCCGTAAATTCGCCAAACAAATCGAGTTCAATTTCGGCATTTTTGGGCTTTTTTGCCACTTTCTGTGCTTTCGGCAAAAATTTGTCGGCAAGTGTCTTGAATTCCAGTTCAGCGAAAATTTTCCTCAAAGATGCCTCGTCGGGATCCTTCACTCTCATCTCTTCCAAATCGAGATTGACTTCGACATCGGTTTTGATGGTTGCCAAAAACTTTGACATGCGGATATCGTCGGCATGTTCTTCAACATTTCTCTTTTGTGCTCCTTTCAGTTGGTCCGTATTAGCAAGGAGGTTCTCAACAGTGCCAAATTGTTTGATGAGTTTGACTGCGGTTTTCTCTCCCACTCCGGGACAACCGGGGAAATTATCAGCACTGTCGCCCATCAAGGCAAGGAGGTCGATAACCTGGCCGGTATTGTCAATATCGTATTTCGAGGTCACTTCTTTAGGTCCCATCACCTCATACCCCCCGCCATGTCGCGGACGATAGATAAATACATGATCGCCAACGAGTTGGCCGTAATCTTTGTCGGGTGTCAGCATATAGGTCTCCACCCCTTTCTTAGCCGCCATTCCTGCTAACGTGCCGATGATATCGTCGGCTTCAACTCCATCTTTCACATAGATGGGGATGTTCAAACATCTTAAGATGGTTTTAATATAAGGTAAAGATGCCGTGATATCTTCTGGAGTTTTCTCTCGTTGCGCCTTGTATTCTGGAAATGCTTCGCTTCGGAATGTCGGTCCGTGAGGGTCGAAAGCCACGCCGATAAATTCGGGTTTTTCCTTGCTCAATACCTCATGGAGCGTGTTGCAAAAACCCATGATGGCTGATGTGTTGAGCCCCTTGGAATTGATGCGCGGGTTCTTGATAAATGCGAAATATGCCCGGTAAATGAGCGCATAGGCGTCGATAAGAAACAGTCTTTCCATTGCTTTTTTGTTTTTTCCGCGTAAAATTACGCATTTTATTTTGAATAAGTGCGATAAAATCACTAATTTTGTGACAAATTTCCTACCATGGATTACTTGAAAGCCATTAAAACTCCAATTATCAACGAGTTAAACGAGTTTGTCACGCTCTTTAATCAGTCTTTGCAACACACAGACGGTACCCTTTCTCAAGTATTGGATCATATCTGTCAGCGTGGCGGTAAACGTATGCGTCCTATCCTCACATTACTCATGGCAAAGAATTTCGGCGAGGTGTCTTTGGTGACGCAAAATGCCGCTGTAGGCCTTGAATTGTTGCATACTGCCAGCCTCGTACATGATGATGTTGTCGATGAGAGTCAAGAGCGTCGTGGCCAGGCTTCTGTCAATGCTTCTTATAATAATAAAGTGGCTGTTTTGGTGGGTGATTATATCCTTTCTACAGCACTGTTACGGGTCGCTTATACTTCGAATGACCGTATCATTCAGAGTTTGGCTGAATTGGGTCGAACACTCTCCAAAGGCGAGATACTTCAATTGAATAACTTTATCGAGGGAGGTATCTCCGAAGAGGTTTATTATACGGTGATACAACAAAAAACCGCATCACTTTTCGCCACTTGTGCTGAGATTGGTGCCATTTCCGCCCATGCCTCCGCGGATGAGATTGCCTCCGCGACAGAATTTGGCAATGCTGTTGGTATGATTTTCCAGATACGTGATGATATTTTTGACTATTATGATTCAAAAGAGATCGGTAAACCTACCGGAAATGATATGGCGGAAGGTAAATTAACCCTTCCTGCTATCTACGCTTTGCATCAGACAAATGACGCAGAGATGATGAAAATAGCCAAAAAGGTAAAAAATCACAGCGTGAATACAGAGGAAATTGCGCAATTAGTGGCATTCTCTAAAGCCCATGGCGGTATTGAATATGCTGTGGAAAAGATGAATGAATACCATCAAAATGCCCAGGTTTTCATCGAAAAACATGTAAAATCCCCGGAAATATCCGTTCCGTTGAAAGCCTATCTGGATTATGTGATACAAAGAAATATTTAAGATTTGAGGTTTAAGATTTGAGGTTTGAGATTTTTGATTAGTCTGTTGTGATAAATTCAAGACCTCATTTTAATGTAATCTAAACCTCAAATCTCAAACCTCAAATTTCAAACCAAATTAGAAGAATTTCTTCTCTTCGCCGAGTATTTCACTCAACAGAAGGTTAGCCAAACGGCTTGTGCCGAGGCGGAACCAGCGGTTCGTAAGCCATTTTTCACCCAAAACTTCTTTGACGATGGTGTAGTAAATGACAGCATCCATGACTGTATTCAAGCCTCCAGCGGGCTTGAAACCGATTTGTATGCCTGTCTCGTCGTAATATTCTTTGATAGCCTGGCACATCACATAGGCGGCTTCTGGGGTGGCTGCGGGATTGAGTTTTCCAGTGGATGTCTTGATGTAATCAGCGCCCGCATACATTGATAAAATGGATGCTTTTTTGATGTTTGAGGCCGTTTTCAGACAACCTGTTTCCAAAATCACCTTCATGGGACGCTCACCGCATGCCTCTTTCAATTCAGCAATGTCGTCGCAGACGCCTTCGTAATCGCCGCTGAGGAATTTTCCTACTGGCATCACGATGTCTATCTCTGTGGCACCGTCTTTCACGGCGAGCATGGTTTCTGCCACTTTTACCTCAATAAATGACTGTGAAGAGGGGAAACATCCCGATACGCAAGCGATTTCCACGCCGTCGACCTCGAGTGTCTGACTCACGATTTTGGCGAAATTGGGATAGACGCAAATAGTGGCGACATGGGGTAGGGCAGGGTAGGCCTCATCAAACTGGTTTACTTTTTCGGTGAATGCCAATACACTTTCTTCGCTGTCTGTGGTCTTCAAAGTAGTCAGTTCGATGCTTCCCATGAGGAATTTCTTCACATCTAAATTGTCATTTTCCGGCACTTTCTCTGCGATGATTTTTTTAACGGCTTCCGCAACCTTCGCATCGTCCATATCGGTCACATATTTACTCAGAGCCTCTTCATATTTGCTCTTTCCGGGTTGAAAATTGTTTTGATCCATAGTTGTAATTATTTAAGATTGATGATATAATGCGTTTTATGCCTTTAATTTGGGGTTTTCGAGATGACGAAGAGGGTCACGGCGTGTTTTTTTGTCCATGCTTTTTTGAAATGCCTCGGTCAGGTCGACGCCTGTTTGGTTGGCCAGGCAGAGTAATACCCACAACACATCTGCCATTTCCTCGCCTAAATCGGTGTTTTCGCCCGCTTTGAAACTCTGGTCTCCGTATTTTCGGGCGATGATACGTGCCAGTTCACCCACTTCTTCGGTCAGGCACGCCATATTGGTCAGTTCTGAGAAGTATCTGACCCCATATTGGTGTATCCATTCGTCCACCATTTGTTGTGCCTCGAGGATGGTAATTTTCTTCATTTCGTTTGGTCTTTAGGAAGATTCGTCATTTATGAGTTGAGGTGTTTTTACCCTTTTCCTTTATTATTCTTTGTTTTTTGTGTCCATAATGATGGTAACGGGACCGTCGTTGAGCAACCTAACTTTCATGTCGGCGCCAAATTCTCCCGTAGCCACGTCTTTTCCGATGGCTGCCCGCATTTTCTCGCAGAATCGATCATAGCATGGTATCGCGATAGAGTGGGGGGCCGCATGGATATATGACGGGCGGTTGCCTTTTTTGGTGGAAGCCATGAGCGTGAACTGACTGACAACCATGATTTCGCCATTCACGTCCATGACCGAACGGTTCATCACACCCACGTCGTCGTCGAAAATGCGTAAAGCAGCTATTTTTTTCACCAACCAGTCTATATCTTCATCAGTATCATCGGCTCTCACACCCAATAATACCAACAAACCTTTGTCGATGGCTGATTTTACCTGCCCGTCAATGGTGACGGACGCTTCAGAAACACGTTGTATGACTGCTCGCATGTAAAGTTGAGGGTTTAGTGTTTATGGTTTAGTGTTCTTGACGTATCATGACTCTTGCCGCTTACGCCCTCTCTTGAGGAGTGTTCAACGCTTCTTTTATGGCCTTTGCTTTCGCTGTGCCGACGCATTCCTCCAATTCTTGGAGAGATGCCTCCCGAATGCGTTTGACGCTCTTAAAACGCCTTAAAAGGGCCTCTGCGGTCTTCGGGCCGATGCCTTTGATGTCATCGAGTGCTGAATGCAATGCCCGTTTGCTGCGTTTGTCGCGGTGAAAAGTGATGGCGTAGCGGTGTACCTCGTCTTGTATGCGTGTGAGGATATGAAAGAGTTCGCTATTGGTCTTCATGCCTATAACTACCGGCGGGAAGCCAAACAAAAGTTCGTTGGTGCGGTGACGGTCGTCTTTGGCCAGTCCTGCGATGGGTATATTCAGGTGCAGTTCGTCTTCTACTACCTGACGCACCACCTCCATCTGCCCTTTTCCGCCGTCGGTGATGATAAGGTCGGGTAGGGGAGTGCCCTCTTCCATCATGCGGGAATAGCGGCGACGCACCACCTCTTGCATCGAGGCATAGTCGTCTGGTCCCGTCACCGTTTTGATGTTGTATTTGCGGTAGTCCTTTTTGCTGGGTTTAAGAGCTTTGAACACCACGCAACCCGCCACAGCGTCTGTGCCGCTGATGTTGGAGTTGTCGAAACATTCTATCTGGTAGGGCAGTTTCTCGAGTTGCAGCGCTTGTTGCAGTTCTTTCATCAACCGTGTCTGCTTCTGTTCGGGATTGAGCTTCTCAGCGCGTTTCAGCCTGTCGAATTTATATTGCTTGCCATTCATCTCCGACAGGTCTAACAAGTGTTTTTTGTCTCCTTTCTGGGGGATGAAAAAGGCGGCGCCCGGGATGTCCCACTCCATCTCGAAAGGTACGATTACCTCCTTGGCGGTGCTGGCGAACCGTGTCCGTATCTCCGGGATGGCGAGTTGCAACAGCTCTTCGTCGCTCTCGTCTAATTTGCGCTTATATTCGTAGGTGAACGCCTGGTTGATACTGCCGTTTGTCACATGCATATAGTTGACGAACGCAACCTTCCTGTCGCTGTCGTTGACGATGGTAAAGACATCCACGTTGGTGATGGTGTGGCTGACCACCTCGCTTTTCGCACAATAATTCTTGATCAGCAGATACCGCTGTTTCAGTGCCTCGGCCTCCTCGAATTCCAAGTTGGCAGCCCGTCGTTGCATTTCGGCGTAGAGGAAGTCAGATATCTCGCGTGTGTTGCCTTTCAGTATCTCCTTTGCCTGACGAATACTCTCTTGGTATTCGTTGCAAGACTGCTTTCCGATGCAGGGACCTTTGCAGTTGTGGATGTGGTATTCCAGACAGGCTTTATATCTGCCGTTGCTTATGCCTTCTTCGGTGATGGGCATGCGACAAGAGCGCGGTTTGCAGAGCTTGGCGATCAGTTCCAATATGGCATACATCGACGCCACGTTGCTGTAGGGACCGAAATAAGTTCCCCATTTCTTGTTGATGGTGCGTGTCTTGAATATGCGTGGTAAATACTCGTTGGTGACGCAGATGCTGGGGTAGGTCTTTCCGTCTTTCAAGAGCACGTTGTAGCGCGGGTTGTATTTCTTGATAAGGCTGTTCTCCAACAGCAACGCATCCTCCTCGGTCTTGACCACGGTGTAGGTGATGTTCTCAATCTTGCTGACCAGCACCTTGGTCTTGAAACGGTCCACCTCTTTGTGAAAATATGAGGACACACGCCGCTTGAGGTTCTTCGCCTTACCAACATAAATGATGACGCCCTGAGCATCCCAAAATTGATAACTTCCGGGTTGCTCGGGCATATTGGCTACGATTTCTTTTAAGTGGGTTTGGTCTTTCATGTTTCACGTGGAACGGTCGTGTGTGGGCGGTTCGAGATTTGAGGCTAATGTGTGCTGGTCGGGTGCCGTTTCCGACGTTAGCCAAAACGGTAGTCGGGTTGCCCCAAATTCCAATCCTTCAATCTTAGATCTCCAGGAGGGATGTGATTTCTATGTCGTCTTCGGCGAAGGGCTTGCGTCCGTCCAGTCCCTCGTTCACCAGTTCGATGATGAAATTCATATACACTTGTTTGGGATTGAATTTCTTCACGAGGTTGAGCGCAGCCTTCATTGTGCCGCCGGTGGCGAGCAGGTCATCGTGGAGCAGTACCACGTCATCGGGCGTGATGGCGTCGCGGTGAATCTCAATGGTGTCGGTTCCGTACTCTTTGGAGTAGCTCTCCTGTATGGTCTCGGCGGGCAGTTTGCCGGGTTTGCGGCAGAGCACCACACCGGCCCCAAGTCGGGTGGCGAGGGCGGAGGCCATGACGAAGCCGCGGCTCTCGATGCCCACGATTTTCGTGATGCCTTTATCCTTGTAAATCTCGTACAGTTCGTCCTCCATGATGCGGAGGCACTCTGCGTTCTTGAACAGTGTGGTCACGTCGCGGAAGTTGATTCCCTTCACGGGGAAGTCAGGGATGCAACGGAGGTTTTCGAGCAATGTTTTGTTGTTCATTATTATGTTGTTTTTATGAATGTTTCACGTGAAACAATTTGTGTATTTTGTAAAGATTTTTCGCAATCGTTTAGGGGGGGTGACAGGAATGGTAGGGGTCGCTTGAAGGATTTCTTTGTCGGCTCATTCTTCATAGGTCTTGGCCGACCATTCGTCATTCATCTTCCCATGAGCACGAGCATGGCGTTGATGTCAGAAGGCGACACGCCTGGTATGCGGCTGGCTTGCGCCAGTGTCTCGGGGTCGATTTTGATGAGTTTTTGACGAGCCTCGGTAGAGATGGCGTTGAGGTTGGCGTAGTCGAAGTGGCCCCGGATTTTGATGTTCTCCAGGCGAACCATCTTGTCGGCCACGAGCCGTTCGCGCTCAATGTAACCTTTGTATTTGATGCGTATCTCTGCCGCCTCGGCAATCTCTTCGCGACGGTTGGCGGGTTCGTTGAGCACAGCCTTCAGTTCGGGCAGGATGTCTGCCGCCATTGCCAGGGTGATCTGTGGACGGCCGAGCAGTTCGATGAGCGGGCACCCCATTCTTAGCGGGGTGATGCCCAGCGCCTCTAACGCGCCGTTCACGTCGCGGGCTTTGACATGCTTCTCCTCGCAGAAACGTATGATGCGGAGGATGGCGTCGCGCTTCTCAGTCCACCACTCGTAGCGTTCGCGTGTAGCCAGTCCTGTGTGGTAGGCGCGCTCGGTGAGCCGTGCGTCGGCGTCGTCCTGACGGAGCAGGATGCGGTATTCCGCGCGCGAGGTGAACATACGGTAGGGCTCATCCACGCCTTTGGTCACGAGGTCGTCGATGAGCACGCCGATGTAACTCTCGTCGCGTCGCATGACGAAGGGCTCGCCGCCGCCGCAACGGATGGCGGCGTTGATGCCTGCCACGGTGCCTTGTCCGCCTGCCTCCTCATAGCCGGTAGTGCCGTTGACCTGCCCGGCGAGGAACAGTCCCTTGATGACCTTCGACTCCAAAGAGTGATGCAGTTGGGTGGGATCGAAGAAATCGTATTCGATGGCATAGCCGGGGCGGTAGACCTTCACATCGCGAAGGGCGGGTATATGCCTCAACGCGGCTATCTGCACATCCATCGGCATGCTCGAAGAGAAGCCGTTGAGGTACATCTCGTTGGTATCCTCGCCCTCGGGTTCGAGAAACAGCAGGTGTTGCTCGCGGTCGGGGAAGGTGACCAGTTTTGTCTCGATGGACGGGCAGTAACGCGGACCGATGCTTTGTATCTGGCCGTTGTAGAGGGGCGAGTCAGCTATGCCTGCCATCAGTGTTTTGTGCACCTCGGGATTGGTGTAGCATATCCAACAGGGGCGCTGTTGCAGAGGGCGTCGTTTACCCATGTAACTGAACTGGTGGAAATCGTCCTCGCCGATTTGAATCTCCATGTCGTCGAAGTGGACCGACCGTTTGTCAATCCTGACGGGTGTGCCGGTCTTCATGCGCGCGGTGCTGATGCCGTGGCGTGTGATGCTCTCGGTGAAGTGGGGCACAGCCGGTTCGGCGATGCGTCCGCCGGGAACCTGTTTTCTGCCGATGTGCAACAATCCGTTGAGGAACGTGCCGGCGGTGACGATAATGCTCTTGGCCCGGAATTCCGCTCCCCAGATGGTGCGAATGCCCACCGCCTCGCCGTTCTCCACGAGCAGTTCGTCGGCCTGGTCTTGCCAGATGTCGAGGTTGGATGTGTGGTCGAGCACCTCGCGCCATTTCCAGATGAATTTGCCGCGGTCGCACTGCGAACGGGGACTCCACACCGCGGGACCTTTCGACCGGTTGAGCATGCGGAACTGTATGGCTGTGGCGTCGGTCACCAGCGCCATCTGTCCGCCAAGCGCGTCAATCTCGCGCACGATCTGACCTTTGGCGATGCCTCCGATGGCGGGATTGCACGACATCTGCGCAATCTTGTTCATATCCATCGTCACCAACAGCGTCTGCGCCCCCATGTTGGCGGCGGCTGTGGCGGCCTCGCATCCAGCGTGGCCCGCTCCGATGACTATGACGTCGTATGATTGCTTCATGTTCTGTTTTTCCATCACTGGTGCAAAGTTACGAATACTTTTGCAATTCCGTATTGTTTATAGCGATGAAAGATAGTGTTTAATTTGAAAAAGTGAAAGAAACGCGTTTATTTTTTATGTCTTGTATGATAGTTTTTTAGATGTCGCTTCGTTTTTTTTCGCTTAAAACTTTGAATTATCATTAAATTATAGTATTTTTGCACACATTAACGGCTTTGGAATACCTAATTGGGGGGATTTCAGAGTTAGTGTGCTATGAAATCAATTGATTACCTTTTAATATTTTTCGAACTAAATAAAAAATAATATTCAATCAATTTAATTCTATTATGTGGTTAATTAATTCATCAGTTGGTAGAAAAGTGGTGATGTCCGTCACGGGCATTGCACTGATCTTATTTTTGACGTTCCACTGTTGCATGAACATCGTTGCGTTGTTCTCAGGTCACGCTTACAATGCGATCTGCGAACTGCTCGGTGCTAACTGGTATGCAGTGGCGGCTACGCTGGCTCTGGCTGCGCTGGCCGTGATACACATCGTCTTTGCCTTCATCTTGACGGCACAAAACCGGCGCGCCCGCGGTAACAACCGCTATGAGGTGGCTACGACGGTCAACGGAGGCAAGGTGGAGTGGGCATCTAAGAACATGCTGGTGCTGGGTATCATCATCCTGCTCGGGCTGTTGCTCCATCTCTTCAACTTCTGGTATAACATGATGTTTGCCGAGTTGTTCCCCTGTCTGCACAATGACCCGGCTCCCGCCGACGGCTTCGGCAAGATCATCACTACGTTTAGCAATCCCGTCTATGTGGTGCTCTACGTCATCTGGATTGTTGCCATCTGGTTCCACCTGACCCACGGCTTCTGGAGTGCTATGCAGACACTCGGCGCTAACGGCAAGGTATGGTTCAAGCGCTGGAAGGTCATCGGCAATATCTTCGTGACCCTGCTCATGGCCGGTTTCCTCGTGGTTGTGTTGGCATTCGCTTTCAAGTGCGCTCCGAGCCTCTGCAAGGCTGATGCCTGTAAGAAAGAGTGCCTGATGGACAAGGCCGGTTGCGACAAGGCTCATAAGGACTGTGTGATGGACAAGGCTGGTTGCGACAAGATGCACGAGCAATGCGCGGGCGAGAAAAAGGAGTGCAAATGCACAGACTGTAAATGCAACCCCTGTAAGTGCAGTGAGAAAGAAGGTTGCACATGCGACCCCTGCAAATGCGAGGATT